>JBJTAU010000488.1:0-11361 GCA_046090965.1 Limisphaerales bacterium
GCTTTCCACCGTGGCGGTCACCGGGTTCGCGAATCCGCTCGTGGGCGCCGTGTGGTCGCTGGTCATCATTTTGGTGAGCTGGTTCCTCGCGGGTTGGGCGTTCCGGTTGACGGTTTGCGGCACGCAGTTCATGTGGGATTACTTCACGTTTGGGCGGACGCGTTTTCAGCCCGAGGCGAAGGGTAACGCGATGTTCCTCGCGCGTGAAATGGACAAGGTGCCCATTCGCACCTACGGCACGCTCGCTCGGAACGATGCAGGGGAATTAACCTTCACCTATCGCCCGTGGCTGCTCCTCGCGCCGCGCACGCTCATGCTGCCCAAGGGGAGTTAAGCTGTGGGCCAAGGCATCTTCCATAGCGAGGTGGTGGCGGTGTACGGGGAAGAGCACACGGCGGTCTTCACGCTGCCGCCGCGCTACAGCACGCACGAGGAGGCGCTCTCGCAGTGCTACGGCTGGGGCGCGACCACCGACGTGGGCATCATCGCCGGGCTGAAAGCCATCGGCCGGTTCATCGGTGAACTGTGCGGCTTCGGCGCGAAGCCATCGCCGGCCTGACGCAATCCCTTTATGAAAGCCTCGCTCCCGCTCCTCGCGCTGGCCGTCGCGCTCACCGGCTGCAAGCCCGGCGACAAGGAGGAATTGCTCTTCAAGTCCGACGAGCGCTACCTGCCGATGGTCGGCAAGCCCAGCCCGCCGTTGAAGTTCAAGGCGCTCGATGGCCGTGAGGTGGACCTGGAGCAGCTCAAGGGCAAGGTCGTGCTGCTCGACTTCTGGGCGACGTGGTGCCCGCCGTGCCTCGCGGAAATCCCCAACGTCCGCGCGGCCTACGAGCGCTACAACAAGGAGGGTCTGGAAATCGTCGGCATCAGCTTCGACGCGGAGAAGCAACGGCTGGAGGACGTGGTCAAGCGCGAGAACATCCGCTGGCCGCAATACTTCGATGGCGGCGGGCGGGAGGCCGCGCCTGGCAAGACCTTCGGCATCCGGCACTGGCCTTCGATGTGGCTCCTGGACCGCAACGGGGTCGTGCGCTTCATCAGCGCGGGCGCGGGCCTGGACCGCAAGATCAGCGAACTGCTCAAGCAGCCGGCCAATCCCGTCAACGCGGCGCGGGGTGTCTTCGAGAACAAAGCTGCGCTCGACAAGAGCGGTGATGAGCCGGCGAAGCCCGCGGCCGCGACCAAGCCCGGCGGGCCGATCTCGCCACCGGGCGCGCCGCAGGACGCCGCCTATCTTCAATGGCTCGGCAAGCCCTTCCCCGCGCTCAAATTCAAGGCCATTGACGGACGCGAAGTGGACACCGACAAGCTGCGCGGCAAGGTGCTGCTGATTGATTTCTGGGCCACCTGGTGCCCGCCGTGCATGGCGGAGATTCCCCACGTGAAGGCGGCCTACGAGCGTTACAACCAGCAGGGCTTTGAAATCATCGGCGTCAGCGCGGACGAAACCCGTGCCGATCTGGAGCGGGTGGTGAAGGCCAAGGGCATGACGTGGCCGCAGCACTTCGAGGGGCGCACCGGAGAAGTCCCCAACCTCCGCCGCTACGGCGTGAATCACTTTCCGACCATGTGGCTCGTGGACAAGCAGGGCATCATCCGCGACGTGACCGGAGCTGTCGCGCTCGATGAGAAGGTGGCCAAACTGGTCGCGGAGAGTTTCTCCACCGCGCCGCTCCCCACCGCACCGCCGAAGGCCGCCGCTTCCGCCAGCCCAACACCGCCCCCGCCGACGAATACAGCCGCCAGCACGAAACCGCCCCCGACGGCCGCCGCCGCTTCGCCCGCGCCCGCTCCGGCTCCCGAGAAATCCACGCCCGAGACCAAGATCGGTGATCATCCCATCCGCGTGAAGAACATCACCATCGGCGCGAAGCGCAGCACCGCTCTCCTGCAAATCGGCCCGGCCACCTACACTGTCTCGCCGGGCACGGAACTCGTATTCCCCTCCGCCCAACTCAAGGCGCGTTGCACCGAAGTCGAGCGGAGCAGCGTGGTGCTGCAGATCGAAGGCCAGCCGAATCCCTTGCGGCTGGTGCTGTGAGAGATGGCCGACGTTTGCCTACCGGCTGAGCAGCCATTGCGCGACGGCAGCGCGGTCCACTTTCGGAGCAACGGTTAATGCGAAGTCAGCGTTCGCAGCCGAGTAGAGTTTCTTCGTAAGTGCGGGCGCCGCCTCGCCGCCGATCCAGAGTTTGGCCGGCGCGTTGAGCGCGAGCAGGCCGGGCACGTCGCCGTATTACGCGCCGCCGGGGAGGAAGCTCACGTCGCGGTAGTCGGTCAGCTTGCCGAAGCGGAAGCCGCCCGTCTCCACGGCCGCGCGGTCAATCGCTCCACGCGCCACCGCGCGCGCCGCCGCCACGATGGGCCCGGTGCCGCCGAAGCCCGCCACGTCCACGCTCTTCGGCGCGGGATGGTTCGGGTTCGCCTCGTAGCTGCGGAGATACTTCACGAGCGTGAGCACGTCGTGCGCGCGCTGGGCGAAGAGCGCGTGGTTGTAGCCGTAAGTGTAGCCGGCGAACTCGCGCGGGTTGGCCACGACGCGGTTCTGCGTCGGGGCTTTCCCGTCCTTGTTGAACTCGCCTTGGAAGAGCAGGTCCGCGCCGAGCACAGTCGCGCCGGCGTCCACGAGCGACTTCACCTCGGGCTTCACCGAGCCGTCGGCGTTGAAGAGCGCGGCCTTGCCGGAGTCGTCGAGCCAGATGACCGCGCGGCCGTTCCACTGCTTCGGGTAGAGCCACGCGACGGGCAACTCCTCGCCGTGCGTCTCGTTGCGGAGCAGGCCGGTCATCTCGACGTAGTTGCCGTGAACTTTCTTGTCCTTCAGCTCCCACGCGACTTTGCCCGCGCTGGCGAAGGTGCGGCCCAGAACCGCCTCGACGCCGTTGCCCGCGAGTTGGCGGAAGGCATCCACGGACGCCGCGCTGGCCTGCAATTGCTTCTCCGCGTCCTCGGCCCACCAGCGGAGCAGCTTGCGCTCGAAGTCAATGTCGTCAGCCTTCGGCGCGGGATGCTTGTCGTCCCACACGGTCAGCTCGTCGCGCGTGAGGCGTTGGTAATCGCGCTCCACGACGGGCGACTTGAGGCCAAGCTTGAAGTGCTGGTTCAGCCACGTGAAGAAGGCCGAGCGGGCGACCGCGTTGTAGTTGTGCTGGAAGTGCTCGCCGCGGTGCAGCATCACGTTGTTCGGCGCGCCCATGACCTTGTAGTGCGCCAGCAACTCGGGGAAACCCTTCGTCGCCATCTCCTTGGTCCAGTCGTTCGCCGTGGTCATGCCCTGCGGACGCGGCGCGCCGAGCGCGGCGAACTCGATGTTGCCGGTGTTGATGCGGAGCAAGGACGCGTTCTCGCAAGTGCAGCCGCCCTGCATCGCGGTGCTGACCATGACCGCCGGGAAGGACAGCGTGATGCGCGGGTCAATGCCGGCCAGAATCATCGTCTGCGTGCCGCCGCCGCTCGCGCCGGTCACCGCAACGCGCGCGGGGTCCACGTCCGGCAGGCCGAGCACGAAGTCCAGCGAGCGGATGGCGTTGAGGGTTTGAAGACCCATGATGCTCTGGCAATGCGCCTCGGCCTGTGCGCTGTAGAGTTCCCAGTTCTCGGTCTTGGCCATGTCAGGACGCTGCTTGGCGAAGCGGTGGACGGTCAGCGCGGAGAGCTGCGTCGCGTCGGAATCGCTCATCATGTCCCACTGCCAGACCACGCAGCCCATGCGCGCGAGCTGCACGCACATTGACTGGAAGATGCTGCGGCCGCCTTCCTCGAAGCGCTCCGCGCCGATGGCGATTTCGCGGCGCACCGCGTCCTCCGCGCCCTCGGACAAACGCGCGTCCTTCCAGTGGCCGTGAGCGAACAGCACGGCGGGCACCTTGCCGGTTTTGCCCTTGGGCCGATACAGGTTGCCGGTGACAAAGAAGCCCGGCGCGCTCTCGAAATAAACTTTCTCAACCGTGTATTCGTCGCGCTCGACCTTGCCGTGGATGACGGCGTTGAGCGGCGTCTTGGTGGGCATGGGCCAGAGCCCGAGGGCGGTCTTCATCTGGCGTTGCACGAACGCGGCGCGCTCGGGCCAGGCGTCCTTCGTCACGGGCGGCGTGAAGGGGAAGTAGCCGTTTAGGTCCTTCGGCGGCGCGAGGCGGGCGTCATTGGGCAACTGCCCGGCGGGCAGCGCGCGGGGGACGGCCCCATGCACCGGAGTCAGGGTGAGAATCGTGGCGGCAAAGGTGGCGATGACAAGGGAACGCATGGGGCTACGGACGGCTTTCATGCCGGAGATATTGAACGGCAGAATCCCGGCTGAAAAGCAAAACGGCGTCCCGTCACCGGAACGCCGTTCGCTGAAACTGTGTTGCGCCGGGCTTACAGGCCCTTGGCGATGATGTGCTTGAGCAGGTCACCGACGCGGTTGCTGTAGCCCCACTCGTTGTCATACCAGCTCACGAGCTTGAAGAAGCGGCTGTTGAGTTCCACGCCCGAGGTCGAGTCGTAGATGGAGCTGTTCTTGTCGTGGATGAAGTCGGTGCTCACGACTTCGTCGCCGGTGTAGTCGAGGATGCCTTTGAGGTAGGTCTGGCTGGCCTTCTGCATCAGCGCGTTGATTTCCTTGAGCGATGTCTCCTTCACCGAGCGGAACGTGAGGTCCACGACGGAGACGGTCGGCACGGGCACGCGGAACGCGACGCCGGTGAGCTTGCCCTTCACTTCGGGGCAGACGAGCGCGGTGGCCTTGGCCGCGCCGGTGGTGCTGGGGATGACGTTCTGCGCCGCGGTGCGGCCGCCCTTCCAATCTTTCTTGCTCGGGCCGTCCACGGTTTTCTGCGTGGCGGTGTAGGCGTGGACGGTGGTCATCAAACCTTCCTCGATGCCGATGCCTTCCTTGAGCAAAACGTGGACGAGGGGCGCGAGGCAGTTGGTGGTGCAGCTCGCGTTGGAGATGATGTTATGCGCCTTGGCGTCATACTTCTCGTGGTTCACGCCCATGACGATGGTGATGTCCTCGCCCTTGGCCGGAGCGGAGATGACGACTTTCTTCGCGCCGGCGACGAGGTGGCCTTTGGCCTTCTCGGCTTCGGTGAAGAGGCCGGTGGACTCGATCACGATGTCCACGCCGAGCGCTTTCCACGGCAGTTCAGCAGGCGTCTTCGCGGACACGACCCGGATCTCCGCGCCGTTGACGATGAGAATATCGTCTTCCACTTTGTCGGCGGCGGATTTCCTGGAGCCGACGGTGCCGTTGAAGCGGCCTTGGGTGGAATCGTATTTGAGGAGGTAGGCGAGGTTGTCGGCGGGGACGATGTCACCGACCGCGACGACTTCGACTTCCTTGCCGACGAGCCCCTGCTCGACCATTGCGCGGAAGACCAGGCGGCCGATGCGGCCGAAGCCATTGATCGCAACTTTCACTGCCATAGTTCGTGTTCGTTAAGGTTCGTGTCCGGGATGAGGTCAGATACCAACAGGCGGCGGATGGTAGAGGCGGACCGGAGTGCGTCAACGTGTAAATCCGCAGCATTCCATCGCGTGCAGAGCCGCAGCCGAAGGCCCTCGGCCTTCCTTTGGAAGTTGAAAGTTGAGCGCAGGATGTTGGACGGTTCCCCTCGCCATGCCTTCCACCACCGGCACCGACGGCCATTGTCTCCTCTGCGGCGAACGCGGCTGGACACTCGTCTCGCGCACCGACGACCGCGAGTATCACGCGCGCCCCGGCGAGTTCGACATCGTGCGCTGCTGGAAGTGCGGCCACGTCTATCTCAATCCTCTCCCTGCGCCCGAGGAAGTCGCCGCGCTCTATCCGCCGACTTACTACACGGTGAATCCCAACTCGCCGCTCTTTCACGAAAGCAAATTGATCCGCTGGAAGATGGGCGTGGATGCGCGCAACTTCCGCGCGCGCTGGGGCGAGCGGCGCTTCACCAACCTCATTGACATCGGCTGCGGCGACGTGAAACGCATCGCCGCCTACCGCGACGCCTACGCCGACTGCGGCGCGCAAGCCACCGCCTTCGACCTGCTCTTCAGCGACCGCGCGCACGCGCTGGCAGCGGACCTGAACGTTGCGTGCCGCGAGGGCAACATCGAGACCGACGTGGCAAGCCTGCCGGACAACGCCTTCGACCTCGCCTTCATGCGCCAGCTCATCGAGCACCTGCGCGACCCGCGCCAGGCGCTGTTGAACCTGAAACCCAAGCTCAAGCCCGGCGCATTGCTGGTCATCGACACGCCGAACGTCGGCGGCCTCGACTTCGACCTGTTTCACCTCAGCTACTGGGCGGGCTTCCACACGCCGCGCCACTTTCATTTGTTCAACCAAGCCTCGCTCACGCAGCTCGTGCAGGAAGCGGGCTTCAAGGTCATCGATCGTGGCTACCTGCCGTCCATCGGCTTCTGGATCATCAGCCTGCGGGTGAAGTTCGGCTTGGACTGTGTCGAAGAAGGCGGCTGGCCGTGGCGGCAAATCAGCTTGAAGAACATCGCGTTCAGCGGCGGCTTCACCGTGCTGGACACGCTCTGGCTGAAGCTCGGCCAAGCCACGTCGAACCAGTTCGTCGTGGCGGTGAAGGAGTGAGGCCCCGCAAATTCAACTCGCCGCTGCCCGCCGGTTGCGGCAGGGTGGGCGTGCCTTAACGCACCGTTCACATGGCCGCCGAGTTCAAAGCCCTCCGCCGCGTCGAGTTCAGCGAGACCGACATGGCCGGCATCGTTCACTACTCGAACTTCTTCAAATACATGGAGACTGCCGAGCACGCGTTCTTTCGCTCGCTGGGTTTCTCCATCATCTCGCGCCACACGGACCCGCCGGTGGGCTGGCCGCGCGTCCATGCGTCGTGCGACTACCGGCATCCGTTGCACTTCGAGGACGAGGTGGAAATCCACATGCTCGTCTGCGAGAAGAAGGCGAAGTCGTTGAGCTACCTCTTCAAGTTCCGCAAGCTGAACGGCCCGCACCCGGTCGAGGTCGCGCGCGGCAAGCTCACCGTCGTCTGCGTCACGCGCGACGCCCACGGCAAGATGGCCTCCGTGCCGATCCCCAAGGACATCGCGGAGAAGATCGACATCGCCCCAGCGGAGCTGCTCGCCTGAGCAGCTGTGTGTTCAGGGCTTCGCGGCAGCAGACGCCTGCTCCCATGCGCGGCCGAGGAAGCGCAGTTCTGCGCTGTTCCGCAGCCGCCCACCGGCGGTGCCGAGGATGGCTCGCGCCCGCTCCAATTCCCCGCGTGCGATGCACTCGCGGATGGCATCAGCCAAGTCGTTCACCGAAAGCGCTGTCTGGTTGGTGCCGCCGGCGCGCAGCCATTGCTCGACGGCGGTGGTGAGGCTCTGAAAGTTCTCCGGGGTGCGCGGCGGCGTGAAGATGCTGGCCGGTGGCGCGGGCGCGGCGGCGTTGGTGAAGCTGTGCGCGCGGGCGTTCGCGGCCAGCGCGGCCTCGGGATTCACCGAGCCAAAATCTGGAAAGACGGACGCCAACACATCGGCGGGCAACGCGGCCAGCGCGGCGCGCTTGGGCGGCGGCGCGAGCTGATATTGCCGCGTGCGCTCGTCGAACTGGAGAAAGTCCTTCGCCGCCGCGCCGATGAAGAACGCGCGCGGGGCCTCGTATTCGAGCACCGGGAATTCATCAGACTGCTCCGGGCCGTTCTCGATGAACAGCCGCGCCGTGCGTTGCGAGGCGAGTTGCCGCGCCCAAAGCGCTTCCGGCGCGCGCAGGCCGATGGCGGCCAGATCCTTCGCCGGCTCCGCGCGGGCGAAGACCTGGCGCCACACCTCCGGGCCGGTGGCCCACGGCTTTTGCGAGCCGAGCAAAATGATGTCGCCCGTGCCGGGATCCCAAATCTCCACGTGGGGAAAGACGGTTGCGAATGTGTGGAAGACGAGCTGCACGATGCCGTCGTGCATTTCGTAGACGTGGAACCACTGCGTCATGATGCCGCCGGCTTTGAGGCGGCCCGCGCACAGCTCGTAGAACTCCCGGCTGAACACGTTGCCCACGCCGACCATCCACGGGTTCGAGGGCTCGCTGATGATCACGTCGTAGCGTTGTGGACTGAGCTGGAGCAGCGTGCGCGCGTCCTCGCCGACGATGCGGGCGAGGCGGTTGGTCAGCACGCCGCGATTCCAGGTGGCGAAGAATTTCGCCGCGCGCAACACCGGCGCGCAGTTCTCCGCCACGGTGATGCCTTGAATGGGATGCCCCAGCAGCGCGCCCGCCGTCACGCCGCTGCCGAAGCCGAGCACGAAGATGTCCTTGCTCTCCGGACGCGCGAGCATCGGCAGGTGGCCGAGCAGGAACTGCGTGCCCATGTCGCCGCGCGAAGTGGCGTCGGGCTTGCCGTTGATGCGCAGCACGAGTTGGTCGCTCGTCACCACGCCGTCGCCCTGTTCGATTGCGACCGAGGCGTCCGCCGCGTCCTCGTAGAAGTGAAGCTTGATGTGCCGCTGCTGATGGCCGACGAGGTCCTTGCCCAGCTCCGTCTCGCGCAAGCGGAAGATGCCAGCGGCCAACAGATGCCGCCACGTGTCGCCGCCTAATGCAGCGATCAAGAGCAGGCCTACGGCAACCGCCGTGGCCGTGAATTGCAGCGCCGCGCGCTGAAACTTCTTCCCCAGTAGCCACGCCGCGCCGCACAGGCCCAGCGCCAGCGCGAGAAACGCGCAGCGCAAGCCCAACTGCGGCATCAGCACAAAGCCCGTCACCAGCGTGCCCGTCACCGCGCCGAGCGTGTTCCACGTCAGCAGCCGTCCGACGCCGCGCCCCAACTCTGGTCCGCTGTGCGGTAACTCGCGAATCCACAGCGGCAGCACGGCACCGAGCAAGCCCGCCGGAATGCCCAGCACGACCAGCGACAAGCCCGCCGCGAAGGCCTGGTGAAACGTGTGGCCGGTCTCGGTCCGCGCAATGCCCGTCTTCACCCAGCGATAAAAGTCCACCCATTGCTCCACCCCCGCGACCAGCAAGCCGATCCACGCCGCCGCACCCAGCAGCAGGGCAGTTGTCATTGTCTCGCGTGCCCAGCTCCGCGTGCGCGGCGAGGCGACGACTGCTCCGCCCAGCCCGATGCCGAGGATGAACGACATCAGCACGATGGCGAACGCCTGGAGCGACGCGCCGAAGACGAGCACCAGCGAACGGGCGGCAAGGACTTCAAGGCCCATCGAGACCGCGCCAGTGAGTGCAACGATGGCGGTGGCCAGTGGAAAGTGATTAGCCATTAGTGCCAAGTCGGGGACGACGACGGTTGGACTGCTTGGAGAATGAGGAGCTGACTCACTTTTGCGTGCCAGGCCGAGCGCGGTCAGTCCGATCGCGACATTCCCAATCGCCGTGAGTTGCACCGACGCGGTCATGCCCATTGCCGGGACGAGCACGAAGCCCGCAAGCCACGCACCGGCGACGGCGCCGAGGCTGTTCACGGAGTAGAAGCGCGCGGAGAGCCGGCCGGCGTCGGGGCCGCGCCGGTTCAGCCACGCGGCGATGAGCGGCAGCGTGCCGCCCATGAGGATCGTCGGGCCAAGCAGCAGGCCGACGCTCAGAACGGCCTTCAGCGCGAGCAACCCGAGCGGTTGCTCCAGCAGCGGTGCGCCCGCGTGGATGAAGATTTTATCCGCTGCCTGATGCAACCAGTGGAAGAACAACGCGTAGAAACCGATGGCGAGTTCCAGCCAGCCGTAGAGTGCGAGCGGGCGGGCGGCCGTGTCCGCGCGCCGGCCGAATAAGCGGTTGCCCAGCGCGAGCCCGCCCATGAAGACCGCCAGCACCACCGTCTGCGCCTGCACTGTGCTGCCGAGCAGGAGCGCCAGATACTTCGACCAGAGGACTTCATACACCAGCGCCGTCGCCCCGGAGCCAAAGAAGAGCAGCAGGACGATCATCGGGGCGGCGGGAGCGGGGATTCAGCGTTACGCGCGGCCATTCGCCTCGGACTTTTGGTGAAGGCCATCGGGGCGGCAAGGAAAACCCCGTCACCCAGCGCGCAAACGAGCTGGACGGCTTAAAGTCCGGAGAACCGTTCCAAGTGAGCGCCAAGGGGTTGGCAGCGGTCGACGGTTCAGCGCTCACGCCATCAATTCCCGGATGACTTGCCCGCCGAACTGCGAGAGCTGCTTGAAGCGGCCGCCGTGAAAGTAAGTGAGCTTGTTGTCGTCCAGCCCCAGCAGGTGCAGGAGCGTGACGTGCACGTCGCGGAGGTGGTGGACTTGCGCGACGGCCTTGTCGCCCAGCTCATCGGTCGCGCCGATGGTGTGGCCGGCTTTCACGCCGCCGCCGGCGAACCAGATGGTCATCGCGTGCGGGTTGTGGTCGCGACCGTAGGCGGTGCCGCCGCGCACGCCGTTGTCGGGCGTGCGGCCAAACTCGCCGCACCACACGATGAGCGTGCTGTCGAGCAAGCCACGCTGCTTGAGGTCCGCGATGAGCGCGGCGATGGGCCGGTCCACCTGGCGAACGAGGTTGCCGTGGGCGCGCTCGATGTAGTCGTGGCTGTCCCACGTGCCGGCGTAGAGCTGCACGAAGCGCACGCCGCGCTCGACCAGCCGCCGCGCGAGCAGGCACTTGCGGCCGAACGCGTCCGTCGGCTCCGCACCGATGCCGTAGCTAGCCTTGAGCTGCGCGTCCTCCTTCTCCAAGTCGAGGATGCCGGGCACTTCCATCTGCATACGAAAGGCGAGTTCGTAGGCGTCCATGCGCGCGGCCAGTTCGGCGTGCTGCGGATGGGCGTCGCGGTGCGCGGCGTTGAGCTTCGCGAGCAAGTCGAGATTCTCGCGCTGGTGCTCGGGGGAAATGCCTTTGGGCGGTGTGAGGTCGAGGATGGGCGAGCCTTTCGCGCGCAGCGGCGTGCCCTGGAAGTTCGCGGGGAGAAAACCGTTGCCCCAGTTCGCCGCGCCGCCCTGCGGGTAACTCACCTCCGGCAGCACGATGAAGCCGGGCAGGTTTTGGTTCGCCGAGCCGAGGCCGTAAGTCACCCACGAACCGATGGCCGGGTCGCCGCCGAAGCGGTTGCCGGTGTTCATCTGATACATCGCAGTCGGGTGATTGACCGAGTCCACCTGCGCGCCGCGAAAGAAGCATAGCTCGTCGGCGACACGCGCGAGGTGCGCCCAGTTCTCCGCCATGTCCGCCCCGCTCCGGCCGGCCTTGCGAAACTTGAACGGGCTTTGCACGTAGTAGCGCTTCCCGCTCTCCATCGCGGACTTCATCTTGCCTTCGCGGACGAACTCCTTGAGGTGCAGCTCGGCGAGCTTGGGCTTGGGGTCGAAGGTGTCTATGTGCGACGGCCCGCCTTCCATCATGAGGAAAATGACGTGCGTGGCCTTCGCGGGGTGGTGGGTGGGCTTGGGTGCGAGCGGGGCGGCGAGTTTCGGGTTTGG
>JBJTAU010000489.1:0-4255 GCA_046090965.1 Limisphaerales bacterium
AGGCACTCCCTTGCGCGGTCGCTACCAGAGGAACGGAACGAGCAGTTAAGCCGCAGCGGAGTGGGCACCCATCGGGACGATCTTGCTGGCTCCCGGCGGGGCGATTGTGAACCACGCTTTCGCGGCGGCTGGAGTCACGAGTTGGCGGTAGTTTTTGAAAACCATCTGAGGCGAATTGCCGGCCTCCAAAGCGACCTGAGCGACATTTTGGATGTCCGCGACCCGGTAAGAAATGAACGAATGCCGCAAGGCGTTATGTCGCCACTCGAACTTGCAAGGCTGCCCGCGCTCCTCCCGCAAGCGGCTTACCTCCAACGCAAGCTTGCCAAATTGATTCCACCAACTCGTATATTCCGTGAGCTTGCCAGCTCTCTGTGCATAGGGAGCAAGCCAGGCCGCAAGGTTTTCCGTAATGGGGACGAGCCGCCGGGCTGCCGTCTTGGACTTGCTGGCTTTGATTTCGATGTGGCCTTCCGCCAAATGCACCTCACTCCAGTCCAACCGTCGAATCTCGGCTGATCGGAGTCCGGCGAAGCCGCCAATGGCAATCCATGGAACCATTTCTGGGCGTGCCGCAGCCAGAATCTCCTTCATCTCCTCAGGTGTAAATATCTCAATTTCGCCATTGTCCTCCTTCGCCTGCTGAACCGCTTCGATTTCCTCAACCGCATCCTTCGGTAGATACTTACGCTTGATGGCGAACTTGAACAGAGCCGCGATCACTCGCAGATAATTCAATTTCGTCCGCCCGCTGCCAGTCATGGCGTCGAGCCACGCTTGAATCAGGCTCCCGGACACACCACTGATGTTCATTTGAAAGGCCTCAGCGAAGCGGTTCAAGCGGCACTCCAGATCCTTCAAGTGCACATCGGACAGATTCGCCGTGCGCTTGGTGGTCAGCATCTCGTCGGCGACCTCGCGCACCGTTCGCTTTTGGAGCGCAGCGGGACTGCGACGACGGAAGAAGTCCACCGCCTCCTTGAGAGTAGCACCGTCGGGTAGTTGCTTGATGGCGGAGGTGTATTCTTGAACCGCCAAATTGAGCGGACGCTGGAATGGGCGCAACCGATCCAAAGCTTCGAGGTAAATCGTCCGGTCGGTTGAGGTGAGCTGCAAAACCTGGTTTTCCCCATTTGCTAGCTTCGTTGCGGTCAGCTTCGCTTCGCGCTCCGCCTCTTCCTTGTCGCCAAAGTTCTTTTTCCTGCGGTGCGCTCCGTCGTAATAGACGAGCGTGTATCGGTCGTAAGAAATGCCGTTGGCGCGGTTCTTCGAAGTGTAAATCTTCACCGTGACGCTCCCGCGTTTGATCTGAATTGGAGCCGCTTTGGCTTTCATCGTGGAAGATTGTCCCCAAACTGTCCCCAAAAGTCAACTTTCTGTTAAAACCTCCATGAAAACATGGTGCGCGAGGCGGGGGTCGAACCCACAACCTTCGGCTTCGGAGACCGACGCTCTATCCAATTGAGCTACTCGCGCGCTGGAGCGGGTGAAGGGAATCGAACCCTCGTAACCAGTTTGGAAGACTGGCGCTCTACCATTGAGCTACACCCGCAATCCGCTGCGACTCTACCGAGCGGGCTTGCCCTGTCAATTCACCGGCGGCTAACCTCCGCGCCGCATGAAAGCGCTCCTCGTCGCCGGCGGCCGTGTGATTGACCCCGCCAACAAGCTCGACACCCACGCCGATGTGCTGGTGCTCGACGGGGAAATCGCCGTCGTCGGCCCGGATGCGCGGCAGAAGATTCCCGTCGGCATCGTCACCGAGGAACTCGACGCGCGGGGCAAGGTGGTATGCCCGGGCTTAATTGATCTGCATGTTCATCTGCGTGAGCCCGGGCAGTCGGCGAAGGAGACCATCGCCACCGGCACCAGGGCCGCCGCGCGCGGCGGCTTCACCAGCGTCGTGTGCATGCCGAATACGTCTCCTTCAATCGACAACGCCGGCCAGGTCGCACTCGTGCGCGAGAAGGCGGCGCGTGATGCGGTGGTGAACGTCTATGTCACCGGGGCCATCACCAAGGGCATCGCGGGCGAGGAACTCGCGCCCATCGGTTCGCTGAAGGGCGCGGGTGTGGTGGCCATCACCGACGACGGCCATTGCGTGCAGAACAATGAGCTCATGCGTCGCGCCCTCGAATACGCCAAGATGTTCGACCTGCCGATCATGGACCACTGCCAGGACTACGCGCTCGTCACCGACGGCGTGATGCACGAGGGCTACTGGAGCACCGTGCTGGGCTTGCGCGGCTGGCCGGCGGCGGGCGAAGACGCCATCGTCGCGCGCAACATCCTGCTGGCAGAACTCACCGGCGCCCACGTTCATTGCCAACACCTCGGCACAGCTGGGAGCGTGCGCCTGCTACGCGAGGCGAAGCAGCGCGGCGTCCCCATCTCCGGCGAAGCCTGCTGCCACCACTTCACGCTCACGGATGCGGCGGTGGCCGGCAGCGAGAAGTTCTGGGCTGCCGATGGCAAAGCCATCTTCGGCTACCAGGACGGGGGCTACGCACGCCCGGTGTGGCCGGTCTATGACACGAACTTCAAGATGAACCCGCCGCTCCGCAGCGCCGCTGATCGGGAGGCAATTCTCGACGCGCTTGCCGACGGCACCTTGGAAGTCCTCGCCAGCGACCACGCGCCGCATTGCGACTTCGAGAAGGAAGTGGAGTTCGACTACGCGCCTTTCGGCATCACGGGCGTGGAGAACGAGCTCGCCCTCTCGCTCATGCAGCTCTACCACGCCAATCGCCTCAGCCTGTCCGCCGTCATCGAGAAATACACCGTCGCCCCCGCGCGCATCCTACGCCTCAAGAAGGGCACCCTCTCCCCCGGTGCGGATGCGGACATCACCGTCCTCGATCCCGACCGCGAATGGGTCTTCGAGCGCGAAGCCACGGCGAGCAAGTCGCGGAACAATCCTTTCTACGGCTGGACCCTCAAGGGCAAACCCGCCGCCACCATTGTCGCCGGCAAAGTCGTCTGGCGGGAATAATCGCTGGCCGGGTTCAGTCCAACCGCCGTTCTGAACAACCAGACAATAACTTATCCCATGAAAAAACTCCTCCTCCTGCTCACTGCCACGTTCGCCGCGTTCACGCTCACTGCCGCCGAGGGCGAGTGGCTCACCGATCTCACCAAGGCCCAGGACAAAGCCAAGACGGAGAAGAAGCTCGTGCTGCTGGACTTCACCGGCTCCGACTGGTGCCCGCCGTGCAAGAATTTGCACAAGACGGTGCTGACCTCGGAAGAGTTCTCCAAGTTTGCCAAGGACAACCTCGTGCTGGTGGAGGTGGATTTCCCGCGCAGCAAGCCGCAGTCGGCGGAGCTGAAGGCCGCGAACAAGAAGCTGTCCGAGAAGTTCAACATCGAAGGCTACCCGACGGTCATCGTGCTGGATGCGAACGGGAAGGAAGTGTTCAAGGAAGTCGGCTATGGCGGCACTTCCGCAAAGGATTACGTCGCGAAGCTCGCCAAGCTGAAGAAGTAGGCGCCTCACGATTGTCCCAGCGAACGGCGCGGCCTGCACCAGGCCGCGCCGCTGTTTTTTGGGGCACAATTGAAGGCTGGCATTTTCGCGATACTCTGACACGTAACGTGCCCACGTGTGAAATGCCAACTCCGCAACCACGATGATCAAGTTCAAGGCCAAGGAGCAGTCCAAGCTTAGCCCGCAGCGTCAGGCCGCCGAGCAGTTGCTCCAGCAGTTGAAGCGCACGCTGGAGATGGAGGCGGGGCGGGGCAACATCACGATCGGGCATTTCCTCTCGGCGCGCGGCGCGGAAGATCGCAACGCATTCGCGCCCCACACGCAGGCGGGCACGGGCTTTTACACGCTGGAAGGGGTGGTTGCCACCGGGGGCATGGGCGCGGTGCTCAAGGCGCAGGACAACAACCTGGCCCGCACGGTCGCGCTCAAGGTGATGCTCAACAGCGCCGAGGCCAACGACCAGGCCGTCTATAGCTTCGTGGCCGAGGCGCAGATCACCGGCCAGCTCGAGCACCCGAACATCGTCCCCCTCCACGACATCGGCGTGGCCGCCGACGGCACCATCTATGACCCGCTGAAGCTGATCGAGGGCCGCACGTTACGCGACATCCTCAAGGACATCCGCGACGGCAACCCGGACACGATCCAGCGGTTTCCGATTTCGCGGCTGCTGACCGTGTTCCAGAAAGTGTGCGACGGCATCGCCTACGCGCACTCGCGGCGGGTCATCCACCGCGACCTCAAGCCCGACAACGTGGTGGTCGGCGA
>JBJTAU010000490.1:0-5312 GCA_046090965.1 Limisphaerales bacterium
CGGCGGCCACGGCCCATTCGCCGCCGGCGTGGCCGTGCTCGTGGGCACGCACTGGCAATACGCCTTCCTCGCCGGTGTGGTGCCCGCCCTGCTCGTGCTCTGGGTGCGCGCGTCGGTGAATGAGTCGGAAAGCTGGCTCCAGAAAAAGTCCTCCGCACCATCCACCGAGGAACTCGGCAGCCTGCGCGAACTGCTCGGCGACGCCCGCTGGCGCACGCGCGCCGTGCTCGGCATGCTGCTCGCTACGATCGGCCTCGCGACCTTCTGGGCCGTGACGGTGGCCGGGCAGGACTTGGCGCGCGCGCAGTTGTTGAAGGAAGGCGTCGCCGCGCCCGTGGCGGCGGAGCGGGCCAAGACCGCCTACGGGTTCTGGCAGGCGGCTGGAGGCGGGCTGGGCCTCGTCGCGTTCGGCCCGCTCTGCGTGCGGCTCGGGCGCAAGCGCGCCTTCGCCCTTATGCACTTCGCCGCCTTCCTTGCGGTGTTGCTCGGGTGCTTCGTGCCGACGAACTACGACCAACTCTTCTGGCTGCTGCCGCTCTTCGGTTTTTGCACGCTCGGCATCCACGCGGGCTACGCGAGTTATTTCCCGGAGCTATTCCCCACGCGGCTGCGCGGCACGGGCACGGGCTTCTGTTTCAACGGCGGCCGCCTGCTCGCCGCCCCCATGCTCTTCTACGCCGGCACGTTGAAATCAAGCTGGCTCGCCGCAAATCCCGGGCTCGAACTTCGCCACGCCATCGCGCTGCTGGGCGGGTTGTTCCTCGTGGGCCTGCTCGTCATCGCCTTCCTGCCCGAGACAAAAGACCAGCCGCTGCCCGAGTAGCGCCCCGCGGCAAGTCCGCAGGCACTGCACTTCTGCTTGATGCGAGTCGCTTGGCGTTGAACTCCGCCCCGGCTCTGGGCAAGCTCCTGCCGTGCTCTCCGCCGCCCAACACGCCCTCCGCTGGCTGGCGGTTCCCTCGTTGCTGTTCGCCGTCGGCTTTTGTCTCTGCCTCAGTTCGTGCGCCACCATCGAGCGCACCGTGTCCGCGCCGCCGGCTGTCGAGGGTGCGAGCTTTGTCGGCAACGCTGCGTGTGTGGACTGCCACACGAACTACACCCGCGCCTTCGCCGCGAGCGCGCACGGGCGGTTCCACTCCGACAGTCCGCGCCTCGCCGGCCAGACCGGTTGTGAGTCGTGCCACGGGCCGGGCAGTCGACACGTCCAGACCGGCGGGCAGGGGCGGGACAAGTTCATCGTCAACCCGCGCCAGTCGCCCGAGACGTGCTTCGCCTGCCACCTCCAGACGCACGCGGAGTTCCGGCTGCCGCATCACCATCAGGTGATTGAGGGCAAACTCCACTGCGGCCAGTGCCATGACGCGCACGGCTTCGACATCCACAAACCCAAGGGCAACCTCGCGCTCTCGCGGCTGAACGAGTCGTGCGTCAACTGCCACCGCGAACAGGGCCGGACGCACGTCTTCGGCCACGAGGCGTTGCGCGAAGGCTGCGTGGCCTGCCACACGCCGCATGGCTCCTTCACCAAGAAGCTCCTCCACCAGCGTGACGCGAACCTCTGCATCAAGTGCCACGCGCAGGTGCAGACCACCGCAGGGGAAATCTACTTCGGCAACACGGCGCATGCCGCCTTCCTCAGCCGGGCGACCTGCTGGGCGGCGGGGTGTCACACAGCGGTGCATGGGTCGAACATCGACCCGAAGCTGAGATACTGATGAAGAAGGTTTCAGGTTTCAGGTTTCAGGTCTCAGTGGCGCTCGCCATTTGCACCGCGAGCGCGCTGACGGCTGACTTGAGCAAGTTGCCTCCACCGGCTGTTGCTCCGATTGACTTCGCGAAGGACATCCAGCCCATTCTCGAAACGTCCTGCCTGCGCTGTCACGGCGCGGTGAAGCCCAAGGGCGGCCTTCGCCTCGACCGCCGGGACGCTGCTCTGCGCGGTGGGACCAGCGGTCCCGCCCTCCTGCCGGGTCGCAGCGCGGAGAGCCGCTTGATTCACGCCGTGGCGCGGCTCGACGCGGCGACGCACATGCCGCCGCCGGGCAAGGGCGATCCGCTCACCGCCGAGCAGAGTGGCAAGCTGCGCGCGTGGATCTATCAAGGGGTCAAGTGGGACGAAGCCGCGGCCAGCCCGCAGCCGAAGATCGAGTTCTCCGTCGCGCCTGCCATTCGCGCGATCTCCGTCAGTGGCAACGAGGCGAAATTCCGCGAGCACACTGGATTGCGTCCCGGCGTCTCCGGTGGCGCGGCCAACTTTTCCTTCGTGCAGCAGCTCGACGCGGACACGCGGCTCTCGCTGTCCGGGCGGGCCATGCCACGCGACGAGGATTACGCGGTGAAGCTCTCGCTCGAGCGGCGCGACGCGGGGTTCGTGCGCGCGGAGTTCGCGCAATGGCGACGCTACTCCGACGACACGGGCGGAAGTTTTGCGCGCTTCGCCACGCCGAGTTTCCGGCTGGGCCGGGAGCTGTTCATGGACGGCGGGCGGGCGGCGTTTGAGGCGGGGCTGACCTTGCCGGACTGGCCGCGCGTGACGCTCGGCTACGAATACCAGTTCCGCGAGGGCGCGGAGTCCACGCTGCACTGGGGCGACTCCACGCAAGCCGGCGTGACGAAGAACATTTATCCGGCGCTGCGTTTCGTGGACGAGTGGACGCACATCCTCAAGCTCGATCTGGAGCACGACTGGCGCGACACGCACATCGAGGACAACGCCCGCGTGGAGTTTTACGACCTGCGCACGCGGAAGGAGCAGGCCGCACCCGGCAGTGCATTTGGCGGCACGGTCACGCCCGCGACCTTCGTGCTGGTGCGCGAGCAGGCGAGCCACTGGCAGGGGCAGAACGCGCTGCGGCGGGAGCGGCAGTTGACCGACTGGCTCTTCGGCTCGGCGGGTTATCTCTACTCGCGCATGGAGGGCGACGCGCGTTTCCAGATGAGCACGGTGACTGCCGCCGGCGCGCCGGCCGCGACCGGTGAGCAGTGGTTCGCCAACCAAATCATGCTCGACCGCGAGTCGCATCTCTTCAGCGCCACGGCGCTGGCCGGGCCGTGGGCGAACCTGTCTTTCTCCGGCGTGGTGCAGGGCGAATGGACGCGCCAGTCGGGCTTCGGCGACGAGAACCGCCGCATGGTCTTCTTCAACTTTCCCTTCGCCGACCCGGTTACGGTGCGTTCGGAACTGGACGTGCGCTCGACGACGGAGCAGTTCGGGTTGCGCTACACCGGCGTGCCGCACACGGCCCTCTTTCTCGAAGGTCGCTTGCAGCAGGAGGAGCGGGACAACTACGAACAGCAATTCGGTGGGATGCTAAACGGCCCGTTCTTGCGCCGCACGGACACGACGAAGGACTTGCGCGAGTTCCGCGCCGGCTGGCACACCGCGCCGGTCGTGGGACTGACATGGTCCACCAGCTACCGGCGGCGCGAGCAGCACACCGACTACGCGAATTCGGATTACGCACCGCCGGCCGCCGGGCCTTACCCAGGCTTTCTGCGTCAGCGGGCCAGTTGGGCTGATGAAGTGGAGACGCGCCTCGCTTGGCGGGCTGCGAACTGGTGGAAGCTGTCGGTCGGCTACCGTCTTGCCGCGACCGATTATCAGACGGCCACCGCCGCCTTTCCCGGCCTGCCGGCGGCGACTCCGGGGGGCGCGGTCTTCGCGGCGAACCACGACGCGCACACGTTCAGCATGGGGCACACGCTCACACCGTTCCGCCGTTGGACCCTGAATGCCGGTGCGAGCTACACTGACAGCCGGGCGAGCAGCGCGCAGAACGGCGTGGCCGCCGTGGCACCGTGGCGCGGTAGCATCGTGAGCGCGACCGGCGGGGCCACGTTCGCGTGGACGGCGAACACCGACCTGCGCCTGAGCCACGCGTATTCCCGGGCGGACTACGCGCAGAACAACTTCGTCGGCGGGCTGCCGGCGGGTTTGGAATACGACCAGCACAGTCTTCAGCTCGCCTTGACCACACGGTTGAAACGCGGAGCGACGGTGAACGTGCAATACGGCTTCAACCGCTACGCCGAGCCGACGGGCGGCGGCGCCTACGATTACACCGCGCACAGCCTCCTCGGCACGCTCACGCTCAAGTGGCCGGGTGAGCCGTAAAAAGGCGGACTGGTTTGCGCCCGCACGAATCCGTCTCGTGACCTCGGCGGCTACTGGAGACGAGTGGAAAGCAAATTCCTCAACACCGTGAACACCGTCTCCGGCGAGAGATGCGCGATGCCGTCGGAGTTGCGCAGGACGCGGAAGGCGGGACTGCGCGGATGCCAGACGGCCTCGTTCGTTCCGGCCCAGAGCGCGAGCCCGGGCAGGCCGACGGCGGCGGCCAGATGCGTGATGCCCGAGTCGTGTCCGACGAAGCCGAGGCAGGTGCGGAGCGACTGCGCCAGTTCGGGGAGCGGTTGGCTCTGGAGGACGCGGACGCGCGAGGAGGGCAGGGGAGCCATGAGTTCCGCGAGTCGGCTGCCTTCCGCCTCGCCGCCGATGAGCAGGACATGCCAGTCCGTTCCCGACATGATGTGCGCGAGGAACTTGGCCCAGTGCGCGGCCGGCCAGTTTTTCTTTTCGCTGCCGCTGCCGGGGTGGACTGCGAGCACGGGCGCGGTCAGCGCGGGTGCGGTGAAGCTCAGGCGCGGCACCGGGTCGGCGTCGAAGATGGCGAGGCGTTCGAGCGGCTTGAGCAGGACATCGGTGGTGTGGACGGGCTTGGTTTCATCCGGGCGATGCGGGCCTTGGATGAACTGCGCCTTGCTGCAGGCCTTCACGTTCTCCGCGAAGAAACCGTCTGGGTCGTAGAGGTAGGAAAGGATGATGTGAAAGCCGGAGAAGTAACGGCCCGTCGTGTCATCGAGGTCGCCCATGTCGGCGAAGAAGCCGGCCAGTGCGCGCGCCTCGACGGGCCGCACCGCGTCCGCGAGGCCACCGTGCAAGGCGAGCGAGGCGATGTGCGGGTAGCCAAGGACTTCGAGGTGCGCGTCGGGGAATTGCCGCCGCAACGCCGCGAGCACCGGCAACGTCAGGATGAAGTCACCGATGGCTCCACCACGGATGACGAGAATCTTGCCCTTCGAGCGCACGCGGAAGGGTTACCGCAACGCGGGCGCGAAGTCGAACTCAGGCCCCGGATGAGAGCGGTTCACTTCGCCACAGCCGCTGTCTTCGCGGGCTCGGGCGTCGCGGGCTTGGGCGGCTCGAAGGTGGCGAGGCTGGTGCCGGTCGCGCCGTTCCAGACGCGCAGGACGCCGTCCTGACCGCCGGCGATGACGACCTTGCCGTCGGGTGTGGCCGCGCCGGCATACAT
>JBJTAU010000491.1:0-7493 GCA_046090965.1 Limisphaerales bacterium
CGCGGAGGTCACGAGCAACTACATGAACTGCATCATGTCCCAGCCCTGCTCGCGGAACGTCACCGCCAGCCAGTCGAGCAGCTCCGGGTGCGACGGCGCTTCGCCCTGCGCGCCGAAGTCGGCGGCGGTCTTCACCAAGCCGGTGCCGAAAAGCTGCTGCCAGAAGCGGTTCACCGCCACGCGCGCCGTGAGCGGGTGCTGCGGGCTCACGAGCCACTTCGCGAGGTCGAGGCGGTTCGTCGAGTCGGACTTCAGCAACGGCGGCAGCACGGCGGGGACGTTCGGCCAGACCTGCGCGCCGGGCTTGTTGTATTGGCCGCGCAGCATCACGAAGCTGTCGCGCGGCTTCTCCAAATCCTTCCAGATGAAAGTCGCCGGGATGGCCTTGTCGAAGTCGTCGCGCGCCTTCGCAATCGGGTTCTTCTCCGCGTGCAACTTCTCGAACTGCGGCCGCGTGGTGTTGCAGACCAGCTCGAAGTAATACTCGCGCAGACGTTGATTCTCCTCCGGCTTGCGGTCCTCAGCCTTCACGGAGCGGAACAGCCGCTTCACGTCGTCGGGCACGTTGGTGAGCGCCTTGCCCTGATTCGCCTTGAGCCACACGGCGAGCGATTCGTTCGGGTCCTTCGATGGGTTCGTCTCGCCGGTGATGCCGACGTTGTCCCAGTAAACCGTGCCGCGGAAGAGCGTGAAGGCGAGGCCCTTGATTTGGTCGCCGGCCTTGAAGCCGAGCTGCGACGCGGCGAACTCGAGCTTCACCCACTCACCGAGCTTGGGCAGCTCGCCGAGGCGTTTGCGCTCGTTCGTGTTGCGCTGGCCGAAATCAATCGCGTCGAGGTCGCCCCACACGGCGCGATGCGACCAGTTGCCGGTGTTGAACTGAAGCATCACGGCCTTCGGTGGGTCCTGCGGGTCGAGGAACACGTTGAGGAAGACCTTGCCGTTGGGCGGGATGGTGAACGGCGTCTTGAGGTCGGAGAAAAGGTCCTGGCCGACGCCCGGGTCGGTGCGCTTGAGCGCGCGTTTGCCGGCGAGGACTTTGCCGTCCTGCGCTGTGACCCACTTCGTGGTCGTCGCGGCGCCGCCGGCCTCGACCTTGGCACCGGCGGGGAAGTCGTCGTCCACCCAGACGGTGTCGAACTTCTTCACTGGCGGCGGCGGGTTCAGCGTGGACGGGTCGGCGTAAACCACCTTCGTCAGCTCCGCCTTGATGCGCTTGTCCACGGCGGCGATTTGCGCGTTGAAGTCGTCGAGTTTCTTCTGCTGCTCGGGAGAGGTGAGCTTGAGCGTGGGCGCGGTGAGCAGCGCGTTGCCGTCCATCGCCGGGTCGGCGTTGCTGTAGAAGAAGGCATACATCGAGTAAAAATCGCGCGACGAGATGGGGTCGTATTTGTGATCGTGGCAGACCGCGCAGCCCGCCGTAAGGCCCATCCACACCGAAGCCATGGTCTCCGTGCGATCCACGGCGTAACGGAAAATCCACTCCTCGTTGATGCTGCCGCCTTCGCCAGTGGTGACGTTGAAGCGGTTGAAGCCGGTGGCGATGAGTTGGTCCTGCGTGGCGTTCGGCAGGAGGTCGCCCGCGAGCTGCTCGATGGTGAACTGGTCGAAGGGCAGGTTGCGGTTGAACGCCCGCACGACCCAGTCGCGATACGGCCACATGGACCGCTCGTTGTCCAAGTGCATCCCGTGCGTGTCGCCGTAGCGCGCGGCATCGAGCCAGATGCGGCCCATGTGCTCGCCGTAGTGCGGCGACGCGAGCAAACGGTCCACGACCTTCTCGTAGGCGTTCGGCGACTTGTCGGCAAGGAACGCATCTACCTCGGCGGGCGTGGGCGGCAGGCCAGTGAGGTCGAAGCTCACGCGGCGGATGAGGACTTCGCGGGAGGCCTCGGGGTTGGGCGTGCGTTTGCGTTCGGCGAGCTTGGCGGCGACGAAGCGATCAATGGGGGAAGTAATTAGTGAGGAGTGATTAGTGTTTAGTGCGGGAGTTCCTGAACCCTTGGACTGATTACTAATTACTAACCACTCCCTCGGCACTGTGGCGGGCGGCTGCGTCTTGGCCGGCGGCACAAACGACCAGTGCCCCTGGTAGTTCGCGCCTTCCTCAATCCACTGCTTGAGCAGCGCGAGTTGCTCCGGCTTGAGCGGCTTCTTCTTCGACTCCGGCGGCGGCATCAAGTCCTTCGCGTCCTTGGTTGTCACGCGCGACCACAACTCAGAAAGCTTCAAGTCCTTCGGCACGACGGCCTTCTTCGCGAGCGCGCTCTCAGCCACATCGAGCCGGAGCTTGGCCTTGCGGGCCTTCTCGTCGGGCCCGTGGCAGGCGTAACAGTTGTCGGACAGGATGGGCCGGATGTCGCGGTTGTAGTCAATCTTGCGCGTGGCGGCCTGGGCGGGCGCGAAAGCCGCGAGCCCAAGCGCAAACGCCAAACCTCCGCCCGTCATCAGTTTGAAAGTCATACGCACAGCTTTCGACTGGCCGCGGAAAAAGGCCATTCAGAAAGTGGCTACCCGTGCCGGCTGGTTCCAGCCGCTGTCGGTTGGGGGGGGGCGGAACGCAGGGCGGTTTGGTGCGCTCAAGCCGCAACGCAGCGACTGCAAGTCGCCGCCACGAACGCGTCAGCCCTGCGCGAGTTTCGCCAGCACGTTGCTCGTGGAGCGGCCCGGCACACCGGGGAGGATGACCACCTTGCCGCCGCCGCCCTCAATGAGCCGGCGTTCGGGCTGGTTGATCGTGTCGATGGTGTAGTCGCCACCCTTCGCGTAGATGTCCGGCTGCACCGCCACCAGGAAGCGCAGCGCGTCCATCTCCTCGAAGAGGCACACGCCATCCACCGCCGCGAGCGCGGCGAGCACCGTCGCGCGGTCCTGCTCGGAGTTCACCGGACGCCCGGCGCCCTTGAGTGCGCGCACGGACGCATCGCTGTTCAAGCCCACGAGCAACGCATCGCCCAGCGCGCGCGCCGCCGCGAGGTAGGTGACGTGTCCGGCGTGGAGGATGTCGAACGAACCATTGGTGACGTCGAGTCGCGGACCCAGTGCCCGCACCCGTTCGCGCCACGCCGCGACGCCGGCGAAGGGGATGACTTTGTCCCGGAAATCCATGGCCTTGGATGCTGCGGAACGCGCCCGCCCTTGGCAAGCAGCGCGGCGGAGAAGAATCTTGCTGGCCGCAAAAGCCCGCGCCTACACTCCCGCCCGCGTCCACATGGCTGGCATCACTGGAACCTTCAAAGCCGTCAAGCGCGCCCTCAAGGCGGCAGCTGACATCAACCCCGGCGAATACCGGGCGGCGGGCATTCCGGTGAGCTGTCCGCATTGTCACGGCAAGGCCTTCAACGAGTCGCCGAACCTCGGCGGCGGTGTGAATCTCGCCTGCCGCAAATGCCACTTCGTCCTGTGGTTCGCGAGATAGCCCGACGAAGCCTGAGCGTCGCTCAACCTGAAACCTGAATCCTTGAACCTGAAACCAAGCAAATCATGAACACCGTCTCCCAACTCAAGACCATCAAGAAAAACACCGCCGTCAAAGTCGGCGCGGAACTCTCCCGCACCGGCGGCTTGCTGCGCCTCGCGCCCGCGTGGGTGCCGCGCTCCTTCCTCCAGCCCGGCCTGCGCATCAAGCTGCACCCCGACGACACCTACTCCTACGGCCTGAACCGCGGCGGCATTGACGAACGCTGGTTCGCCTCCACCACGCCCACCGCCAACGAAGGCCGCGCGTGGGACGAGGGCCTCAACTACTGCGTCGTCGGCAACGAGCGCTTCACCCTCCAGCAAGCCGTGGCCGACGCCGGCGCGACGCTCGTGGGCAAGGCGATTTGGAAGAAGTATGGCCGCTGGCCCGTTTACTCGAAGTTCTTCGACAACATGGGACCCATTCCCCACCACATGCACCAGTCGGCCAAGCAGGCCAAGCTCGTCGGCCAGGAAGGCAAGCCCGAGTCTTACTACTTCCCGCCGCAGCACAACAACGTCGGCAACAACTTCCCCTACACCTTCATGGGCCTCGAACCCGGCACCACGAAGGCGCAAGTCCGCCAATGCCTCGCCAACTGGAACAAGGGCGACAACGGCATCCTCGACCTCTCCAAGGCCTACCGCCTCAAAGTCGGCTCCGGCTGGCTCATTGACCCTTGCATCCTCCACGCGCCCGGCAGCCTCTGCACCTACGAGCCGCAATGGGGCAGCGACGTCTTCGGCATGTATCAAAACCTCGTCGAAGGCCGCTCCGTCCCGTGGAGCCTGCTCGTGAAGGACATGCCCAAGGCGAAGCATCAAGACCTCGACTTCATCGTGGACCAGCTCGATTGGGACAAGAACGTGGACCCGAACTTCAAGGACAATCACTACCTCGAACCCGTGCCCGTCGCCGACACCCGCAGCGAAGGCTTCGTGGACCGCTGGATTGTCTATGGCAAAGTGGACGGCGAACAGCTTTTCACCGCGAAGGAACTCACCGTGGACCCCGGCACCAAGTGCACCATCAAGGACACCGGTGCCTACGGCCTCATCTGCGTGCAAGGCACCGGCAAGATCAACGGCCAGCCGCTCAACAGCCCGAAAGTCATCCGCTTCACCGAGCTGACCGAGGACGAATACTTCTGCACCGAAGACGGCGCGAAGAACGGCATCACCTTCGAGAACACCAGCGAGACCGAACCGCTCGTCACGCTCCGCTACTTCGGCCCCGAGGTGAACCCGAACGCCCCCGCGATGGGCGCGTATCGGAAGAACAAGTTTAACTGAGCCGCCACCGGCTTTGCAAAACGGCGGCTGGCGGGAACGTCAGCCGCCGTTCTGTTTTCCTAAATTCGCCGAGTCCACCATTCCCCGTGGACTTCGCGAAGCGACTCCACTAAAACCAAACCATGCGCCTCGTCTTTGCATGGTTTCCGTCGGCTTGTGCCAATCTCCAGCCCGCAACTTTTCTACCGTTATGACGCAACCTCCCGCTGATCACCGTCCGGCCGAGCACGCCGGCATGGTGCCCACTTCCTTCAAGTATCTGCTGGTCGCTTCAGCGCTCTTCATCGCGGGGGTCTCGGCGTTTTTCTCCGTGCAGGGTCTGGGCTTTCTCTTCGCTGGTTCGGCCGTGGCGGTGATGGTCATGGCGGCGAGCTTGGAAGTGGGGAAGCTCGTCGCCGCGTCCTACCTGTCGCGCTACTGGAACGTGACGAACCGCGTGCTGAAGATTTACCTCGTGCTCGCGGTGCTGTCCCTCATCGCGATCACTTCGCTGGGCAACTACGGCTATCTCGCGCGGGCGTATGAGCGCACGCACACGCAGATCGGCTTGTTCGAGAGCCAGATCGCCAGCATCGAGAAGGAGATCGCGGACACGCAGCGCCAGATTGATGGCGCGCGCGGGTCGCTGGCCAAGAGTAGCGAGGCCACGCGCGAAGACATCGGCAAGCTCCAGCAGCGGATCACGGCGGGCAACGAGTCGTTGAACCAGGCGCTCGCCCGCCTCCAGGAGCGCCGCAAGACGGCGCAAGAGCGGCGCGACCGCGACTTGCAGGTGCCCGCCCAGCGCGTCGCGGAGCAAGGCGAGGTGCTCAAGAAAGCCATCGCCATCGAGGAGGCGGCGATCGCCAGCCTCAACGAGCGCTTGAGCGTGATGGACAAGGCCGGGGCGCCGCGCTTCGCCGTCGAGGAGGCTGCGACCACCAGCTTGAACGAGCGGCTCGCCGCACTGGACCGCGCACCGGCGCCGAAGTTCACCGTCGAAGAAGCCGCGCTGGCCACGCTCAACGAGCGGCTCGCCGCGCTGGACAAGGCGGAGGGACCGAAGTTCGTCGCCGAGGAGTCCGCCATCGCCACGCTCAACGAGCGCCTGGCCGTGCTGGATCGCGCGGTGGACGCTTACACTAAGCAGGGTGCGGGCGGGTTGTTTAAGTTCGACAACATCAAGAAGGGCCAGGCGCTCCAGGCACAGCAACGCCCGCAGCGCGAGGCCATCGCCGCCGACTTGGCGGTGCAACGCGGACGCATCGAAGAACTGCGAGTCGAACACATCAAGCAGCAGGCCAAGGCGCGCGAAGTCATCACGGCGGACATCGCCGGGCAGCGCTTGCACATCGAACAGTTGCGCGCCGACTACGCGAAGCAGCAGATCAAGGCCCGCACGGACATCACGGCGGAACTCACCGTGCTGCGGGCGCGCATCGAGCAGTTGCGCACCGAGCACGCGAAGCAGCAGGTCAAGGCGCACGAAGCCATCACGACAGAACTCGCCGAGCGCCGGGCGAAGATCGACAGCTTGCGCAGCGGCTTTGCGAAGCAGGTGGAGGCGGCGGACCGCGAGGTCGTCGCCGTGCGCGAGCGCTTCACGCAGGAGTCAGCGCGGCTCGACACGGAGGAGCAAGACACGCGCAAGACCGGCATGGCGGAGATCGGCGAGGTGGAGAAGCAATTGAAGGCTATGCAGTCGCAGGGGCTGGCGGCGACTTCCAACAGCGACTCGCAATCCGAGTCGCTCTATCAGCGCATCCGCACGCGCAACGAGGACATCCACCGGCTGCGCGGCCAGATCGCGGCCGTGGACATCGGCTCGTATCGCTTCGTGGCCCGCGCGTTCGATGCGACCGCCGATGGCGTGGTGAAGTGGCTGATGCTCGCGCTCGTGTTGGTGTTCGATCCGCTGGCCGTTTCGCTGGTGGTCGGGTTCAACGTGAGCTTGCTGACCGAGCGTCCGCGTCCGCGTTCGCACTTGGTCGGCGGAGCAACGGTGAGTGAGAGCGCCGAGGAAAATCCGTCCGATGCATCACCGCGTTCCAAGGCCTTAGCCACGGGCCTGAGCTTGTTGCTCCTCGCTGCGACGTTGGGCGCGGTGGCGTTCGTGGGTGTCTGGGGCACGAGTGCTTTCCGTGACAAGGCGCGCGCCGGGCACGGCAGTCTGATTCCCGGCGGGAGCTTTGCCGTGATGACGTTCCGGCCCGATGACTTGAGCCAGTCGGCGCAGGGGCAGACCTTCGCGGATTGGCTGGGGGCGTCCGGCGGCAAGGCGGTTTCCGACACGGTGACCGAGTTGATGACGAATGGTTTTGATCCCCAGGCCGACCTCTATGCGTTCGCCAAGTTCCCTTCGCAGGTAGCGGCGGCGAAGAGCGACCGGCCCGTGATGCTGTGCGGCTTCGTGGCGCGCGTGACCGACCCGGTGGCGGTCGAGGCGGCGCTCTCGCGCATCGCCGATCGGGTCAGCAGCAGCCTGCGCACGGCGTCGAACGCCGCGCCGTCCCGCGCGCGCAGCCGGGCGATGATCCGGCACGAGACGGGCCGCTACATGGATCCCGAGGGCGGTTACTTCACGTTCGGGCTGACCGGGCAGGCGGTCATTCTGCTGATCGAGTTCGAGGGCGACCCGCAAGCCCCGTGCGTCGAGGACGAGATTCGCCGCTGCCTCGCGCCAGTGGTCGCTGCCGCGACAAGCACGGAGGCCCGTGAGCAATTGCCCGCGCGCGCCCGCAGTCGCGCCGGCGCGATTTCCC
>JBJTAU010000492.1:0-7942 GCA_046090965.1 Limisphaerales bacterium
CGGAAGGCGTGTTCGAGGCGGGCGGAGTCACTCGCCGGAACTTCCTTGAGCACGCGTATGGCGAGACCTTCGGCGAACTCGAAGTAGGCCGCGTCGTTGAGCAGCGCGAGCGCCTGAAGCGGCGTGTTGCTGCGGATGCGCCGCGTGCACGTGCTGTAGCCATCCGGCGCGTCGAAGACGCTCATCGAAGGCGGCGGCGTGGCGCGGACGTGGAAGGTGTAGAGGCCGCGCCGGTAGCGGTCGGGGCCGGTGCTGGTGGGCCACGGCTGCTTGCGCTGGCCGAGGTCCAAGGCACCGTTCGGGATGGGCGGATACACGCTCGGCCCGCCGAGCGTGGGCGTAAGCAGGCCGCTCGCGGTGAGGCACACGTCGCGGACGATTTCGGCGTCGAGGCGCAGACGATTTTGGCGCGCGAGCAGTTTGTTGTTCGCGTCCACGCGTGCGAGGTCGGCGCGGGCGGAGGAGGATTGGCGGTAGGTCGCGCTCGTGACGATGAGGCGGTGAAGGCCTTTTAGGGAATAGGAGATGGGCGATGGGGAATTGGGCTTCGCGGTCGGGTGTTTGAATTCGAGGGCGAGCCAGTCGAGCAACTCGGGATGGCTCGGCTGCGCGCCTTGCGTGCCGAAGTCGTTCTCCGTGTCCACGAGGCCTTTCCCGAAATACTGCTGCCAGACGCGGTTCACGAGCACGCGCGCGGTGAGCGGGTTCGCGTCGTCCACGAGCCAGTGCGCGAGGTCGAGGCGGTTAGGCTCGCGGTCGGCCGGAACCTTCGTCGCGTGCAGCGCGGCGGGGAAATGCGCTGTCACGTCGCCGCCGTCGCGCGTGAAGTCGCCCTTGATGTGCAGGTAAGTGCGCCGGGCCTTCGCGGACTCACGCATCACCATCGTGGTGTCCACCTTCGGCTTCTCGGCGCGAAGCTTCTTGAGCGCGGCCTGATGCGTCTTGTTCTCCGGCGCGTTCTCGATGAACGACGTGACCATCGTGAGCTTCTGCGCGTCGGTGCGGCTGGCGGCGGGCACGTCGAAGATTTCACGCCAGAGCTGCGGCATGGCCTGCCGTTGCTCGGGCGTCATGCCGGTCTCCCACTTCAGCTCGCGCGCGACGATGTCGGCTTCCTTCTTGAAGAGGTCGGCGATGTAGCTCGCGACCTTTGCCTCGATGGCGGTGGCGCGCTTCGTCTCGTCCGGCGTGGTGAGCGGCAAGTCCGGCTCGTCCTGGTTGTTCAGCATCGCGAAGAGGCCGAAGTATTCCTTCTGCGTGAACGGGTCGAACTTGTGGTCGTGGCACTGCGAGCACGCGAGCGTGAGGCCGAGCCATGCGTAGCTCGTCGTCGCCACGCGGTCCACGACGGACTCGATGCGGAACTGCTCTTTGTCGATGCCACCTTCCTGATTGAGTTGCGTGTTGCGATGAAAGCCGGTGGCAACCTTCTGCTCCATCGTCGCGTTGGGCAGCAGGTCGCCGGCGATTTGCTCGATGGTGAACTGATCGAAGGGCAGGTCGCGGTTCAGCGCGGCGATGACCCAATCGCGGTAGCGCCAGATGCTGCGCGGCGCATCAATCGAGTAGCCGTTCGAGTCGGAGTAACGCGCCACATCCAGCCACCAGCGCCCCCAACGCTCGCCGTAGTGCGGCGACGCGAGCAGGCGCTCGACGAGCTTCTCGTAAGCGTCGGGCGACTTGTCGTTCACGAACGCGTCCACCTCGGCAGGCCTCGGCGGCAGGCCGAGCAAGTCGAGCGACAGGCGGCGGATGAGCGTGGGGCGGTCGGCTTCGGGGGAGGGCGAAAGTTTCTCCTGCGCAAGGCGGGCGAGGACGAACCGATCAATTGGGCTTTGGGTCCAAAGTCCAAAGTCCAAGGTCCAAGGCCGGCCATCGACTGTCCGAAGGTTTGCGCCGGGGAGGCTTTGGACTTTGGACTTCAGACTTTGGATCTCGGGCATAGCAGGCCGCTGCGGCGCGACAAATGCCCAATGGACTTTCGCATCCGGCTGCTCGCCCGCCGGAGCCTTGGCCCCTTCGTCGATCCACCGGCGCACGGTCGCGACTTGCGCGTCTGACAGCGGCGACTTCTTGTAAGGCATCCGCGCGAGTTCCTTGTGTGCGCCAGCGATGACCTGCACCAGCAAGCTGTCGGAGGACTTGCCGGGCTTGATGGCGGGACCGGACTGGCCGCCCTTGAGCACGGATGCGGCGCTGTCGAGCCGCAGGCCGCGCTTGGGCTGCGTCGCGCCGTGGCACTGATAACACTGCTCACGCAGCAGCGGCTTAATCTCCTTCACATAATCCACCGGCGCGGCGACCAACGCGGTGGCGGTGGTGGCAAGGGTTCCGATGACGGCATTAAGCTTCATGCGATAGAGTGGCGCGAAAATACACCTCTTCGACCGGCGCAACAGGAGGAAATTCGCCGACGAGAAACGCCATGGCAAGGAAGCGGCCCCATGCAGCTCGTTGGGTGAAAACTCCGAAACAAACTTGCCAACACTGGCACTGACCGAGACGTTCCACCGCGAACAATCACGCATGACGCTTTCTCTAACGTGACCCGCTCCCAACTCCTCTGCCCCGCCGGCGATCTTCCACCCGGCACCACGCGCAAGTTCATCTTCACCCACGAAGGCATCCGGCGCGAGGGCTTCGCGGCCAACGTGCGCGGGCACTTCGTCGCCTACGAGAACGCCTGTCGGCACATCCCCATGCCGCTGGACGACGACAACGACTTCTTCACGACCGACGGCAATTTCTTCATCTGCCGCACGCACGGCGCGATTTACGATCCGCTGAACGGGCGCTGCATTCACGGGCCGTGCGGCGGACTCAGTTTGAAAGCGCTCCGCGTCGTGGACTTGAAAGGCGAGCTTAGGATCGTTCTGCCCGCCGAACCGGAAAAACCTGCTCCGCCCCGCGAGCCGGGCTGAAACGGGAGGGATGAACATCCCTTCCCATCCACCGTCGAAACGCCTCGTTGTCCGAACCAGACCATCAACCATGAAACGCACCGCCCTCCTCTCCACTCTCGCCATTGCCACCCTGCTCGCATCACCCTTGCCTTTTTTCGCGATGGGGAATACCGACGCCAAGAAGGACGCTCCCAAGGATGCGAAGAAGGACGCCCAGCCCAAAAAGCCCAATCCTGTTCAGGCCCCCGATGTCGCCGCGCCCAAGGTCCGCGATGGTGAGCCGGACGCTGGTTTCATCAAGACCCACGAGGGCTACGTGGCCACCGCGAAGGCTGGCGGCGTGGACGTGCTCTTCCTCGGCGACTCCATCACGGCTGGCTGGCGCGGCGCGAAGGAGGTCTGGGACAAGGCCTTCGGTGCCTACAAGCCCGCGAACTTCGGCATCGGCGGCGACCGCACACAACACGTCCTCTGGCGCATCACGAACGGTGAACTCGATGGCATCAAGCCCAAGGTCGTGGTGCTCATGATCGGCACCAACAACTCCGGCTCTGACGACGCGGACGGCATCGCCAGGGGCGTGACCGCCATCGTGAAAGCGATTCACGCGAAGTCCCCGGCGACGAAAGTGCTCCTGCTCGCCGTCTTCCCGCGCGGCGAGAAGCCCAACCCGCAGCGCGAGAAGCTCACCAAGGTCAACCAGACCATCGCCAAGCTCGACGACGGCAAGTCGGTCCATTACCTCGACATCGGTGCGAAGTTCCTGACGGCGGACGGCACGCTAACGAAGGACATCATGCCTGACTTCCTCCACCTCTCGAAGGCCGGCTACCAGATCTGGGCCGACGCCATCGCGTCCAAGCTGGCCGAGTTGGCGAAGTAATTTGGTAGGGCCGCGCTGCTGCGCGGCCTCCTCAACTTTCTGCACCTGCGAACGCGGAGCCTGGCTCCGCGTTTTGCTTTTCAGGCCAACGTGATCGCCTCCTCCACCAACCACACCGGCACGTTGTTCCGCACGGGATACAGCGCCTTGCCATCCGCGCGCACGAGTCCGCCATCCAGGTTGGCTGTGACTGCGTGTCCGGCTTGGTTGCGCAACTGGCCGGCAGCCACCCGCGCATTGAGCCGTTCCACCATTGCGAGTTCAGCGACTGCGAGCGTCTGCCGTGTCTCCGGGCAGCGGAGGATGGAGAGCAGTTCAGCGTTCATGCGTTTGGCGTGTGCATGCTACGCCACCTCGGCGGCGCTGTGAACTTCCGAGTTGCCCCCGCCGCGCGCGGGCTTGAACAATCCCGGCATGGAAATGCTCCGCGCCCCGGTGCCCGCCGACTGGCTCCCGCGCACGCTGGCGAACCTGCCCACCGTGCTGGTGGACCACGCGCACCTCGAGCGCAAGGCCGCCACCACCGCCATCACGCTGGAGCGCTACCGTGATCTCTTCGGGCGCGTCGAGGAGCTGAACGCCATCGCCATCGAGGAACTCCAGCACTTCCAGCTCGTGCTCGCGCTGCTGAAGCGACGCGGTATTCCTTTCGCGCAGCCGCATCCCAGCCCGTGGATCTCCGGTCTCATGCACGCGATGCGCAAGGGCATCCGGCTTCAAGTCATTGACCACCTCATCTGCTGTGCGCTCATCGAAGGCCGAAGCTGCGAGAAGTTCCAGATCCTCGCCCGCGAGCTGCCGCCGCACTACCCGGAACTGGCCGCCTTCTACGCCAGCCTCGTCGAATCGGAAGGCAACCACTACGCCGCCTACCTCCTGATGGCCCGCGCAATTGACGACGCGGAAACGACGCGCCGGCTGGACTTCTACCTCGACCTCGACGCCGAGTTGATCCGCCAACCGCACGACCTGCCCATCCTGCATTAGGCCCGCCTACTGGAGCGCCAGCGGCAGCCGGCTCACGCGCGTCTGCAATTCCACCAACCGGTTGCGCACCATGTCGGTGGTGGTCTTCTCGTCGAAGGTGTAGCCCGGCAGCGTCTCGAAGGTCTGCAGGACGGCGCAGTAGTCGGGGTTCACCATAATGCCGAGGAACTCGCCGGTCTTGCTCAGGACGATGTCGCCGGTCGAGGGCGAGAACTCGCCTTGCAGCACGCGGCTGAGAATGCGGTTGCGCATCTTCACGTAGCCCGGCGTGGCGGCGTTGAGCTTGAACTCAACTTCGCCATAGTGCTTGCCGCCGCGGTTCACGAGCACGGCCTCGGTGAACTTGAACGGGTTTTTCGCCACCGGATACAGCTTCAGCCCCGCAGCCTGCGCCTGCTGGCCGTTGACGGGAACCACGGCGAGCCGCGGGTCGGCGGTGATGAAGGTCAGCGCACCGCTGCCCAGAACCTGCGACTGCTTCGCCACGCGCGCAATGACGCGATCCATGCCCAGCGGCGTGGTCAGGGAAAACGGCGTGTCGGTGACGTGCGCGATCGCCATGACCGTGCGCCCGTCATGCACAAGCACGCTCTTGACCTCCTTGAGCCGGTGGCCGGAGCCGAGGAGGACGTTCTGCTGCGCGGAGACGGCCACGTCCACGCGGTTGCTAAGGAACTCGCTGAACATGAGGTTCATGTTGATGGGCGTGTTCTCGCGGATCTCCTTCGCCAACTCGCCGGATTTGGCGGCGAGTTGCCCGACGCCCTCGCTCAACTTCGCGGTCTGCGTTTGGAGCATCTCCTTCTCCTGCCGCGCGGTGGCGACTTCCTTCTTCAAGTCGGTCAAGTTTTCGCGCAGCAGGTTGCGCTCACTCTCGGCGACCTTCGCTGCCGTGGCGAACTGCGCGGCCTGCGTCGCGGCGTCGGCACGCTTCTTCTCCAGGTCGGCGAGCGCAGCCTGCTGCTTCTGCAACTCCGCCTCCTTCGCCGCCAGCGCGGCCTGCATCTGCTTCTCCAACTGCTCGCGGATGAGGTCCTTCTCCGCCGACACCACGCGCACAGCCGTGGCGAGGTTTGAGGCCTGCTGCGCGGTGGCGGTCTGCTGCTTGCCCAGATCGGCGATGGCGGCTTGCTGCTTCTGGATTTCCGCCTGCTTGGCTGCCACGGTCTGCTGCATCTCCTGCGTGAGCCGCGCCTTCTCGGCCTCGACGGTCTTGATGGCCGCAGTGAGCGCGTCCTGCTGCTGCTTGGCGTCCGCCGCCTGTTTCGCGACCGCCGCGTAGCGCTGCGACAAGTCCTGCGCCGCCGTCTGCGACTGCTTGAGGTTCGTCTCCAACTGGCCCTTCTGCGTCTGCAACTGCGCAAGCGTCTGCGCTCGCGCCTGCGAGTCCGACTCGGCGAACTGGAGCCGCTGTTGGAGCTGGCTGCGCGTGGATTGCTCCTGTTCCAACGCGAGCTTCATCATGTCCACGAGGTCCTGGTTCTGGCGCGCGGCGTTCGCGCTGACCTCGGGCACCGGCGGCTTGCGCGTTGGGGCCGGCTCAACTTTGTCCCAACGCGTGAGCGCCAGCAGGTTGAGCAGCAGGAAGTCGCAGATGATGAGGAGCAGGGTCTTGTTCATCGTGCGCGGGAAGTTGGGAGGAAGTTCATCGCAACCAGACTCGTGGCCACCGTGATGCGTGGTGCGTGTCGCGGGAAAATGGCCGGGCGCGTCCGTGCCGAGGTCACGCACCACGCGTCACGCACCACGAAATGACGACGCAAGAAGTTCATCGCGAGGAAGTGCTCACGCCACCGCTGCCTGCCGTTCCTCGGCTTCCTCCTGGCACTCCACGATGAGCCGGCGCTTCGCGGCGCGGACGTGGTGAATCTTCACAAACGCCACGGTCACGATGCCAAACAGGTTCGAGGCGTAGGCTGCGAGCAGGTTGGCCTCGATGACCTGCAGCACTTGCAGCACGAGCGCGGTGGCGGTGCCGGCGATGCCGACGTAGAGGCCGGAGTCGAAGAGGTTCTCCTCGTTCTCCATGAGCCGCATCTTGAGCTGCGGCGAGGCGGTGGACATTTCGATCTCGCGGATCTTCATGAGGCAGATGGCATACACGGCCACTTGCAGCGCGGCGAAGAGCACGATGCTCAGGATGGTGGAGAGGTCCATACGCGTTTTTGTTTTGGTTGCGGTCTCAGTCTTGTCTGTCGGGACAGGTGAATTGGTCAGCACTGGCCATTTAAGGCGCAGCCGGAATTCCGGCGAGCCCAGCGGTTTCAACAGGAACGGCTCGCCCGCCGCCAGCAGCATCAAGCTCACCACCATCGCCACCACCGCCCGCTGGCCGTGAATCACCCGCACACCCACCATCGAACGGCTGCCGGGTTGGACGGGCGACAACTCGCGCCACACTAAAAAGAATCCCAATCCCGCCAGCAGAAAGCAAATCACCTTCGCCGCCAGCATCCCGCGCGGGGCGGCCCGCGTCCCGCCCGCGAGGAAACCCGGCACCGTGCGCGCCGGCCCGAGCGGCAGCGAGCGCTCCACCAGCAGCCGCACCGCGCCTTCGCCGTGCGCGAGCGCCTTGGTCAAGTCCGCCGCGCCCGCCGCGCCGAAGCGCAGCAGGTAGCCCGCGACCTTGTCCGGTGCCTTCGTGAGCAGGGACGCCGTGTAGAGCACCGCGAAGTTGTCCGGCGCAGTCTTGGCGAGCTGGGCGAAGTCACTCAACGCCTTCGCGTTCGGCACGTGCCGCAGCAGTTCGGCGAGTTGCACCCAATCCAGCCGTCGTGCCAGGGTGAGCACGTCCATGCTAAGGCTTTCCCACTCGCCCGCGAGCCGCGTTTCGTTGGCCCGCTCCGCGGTTGTGCGGATGTCCTGGGCGAGCAACGGCGCAAACCGCTCGCCTTGATAGAGCAGTCCCGTCAGCAAAATCACCGCCTCGAACGGCTGCCCACCCGGCCGACTCGCGGGCACAAACTGTGTCGTGCTCGTCAGTTCGCGCGTCTGGAGGATCGCTTGCACGCCGGGCGCGCGCGCCGTGGCGAGATGCGCGCGGAGCAAGGCGCGGTTCGTTTCGGTCAGGAGGAACGGGAGGATCGGTTCGCTCGCGGACCGTGGCGTAGAAACGTCCTTGAACACGGCCTCGACGAACGAGTCGCGGCCACCCCAGACCGTCCAGCCA
>JBJTAU010000493.1:0-5217 GCA_046090965.1 Limisphaerales bacterium
GTCGGCACTTCGCGGTAGGCGGCGAGGCATTGCTTTGCGTTTGGCTGAAACGGCCCCATGCCAGCGGCGTCATAGTCGGCGCGCGACGAGGCGTCCGTTTTGAAGAGGAGCCGACCTTGATGGAGGATGCCAAAGAACACACCCCCGAGGTAAAGCCCCTCGCCACCAAACATCCGGCGAAATTCAACGCCCGGGACGGCGTTCAGTTGCTCGCGGACAAACTGGCTGAAACTGCCGTCGGCCATCAGTAGTTCGCCTGCATCCGGCTGAGGATCTGGCGGGAGGCGGTCTCGTCGCCGAGCAGGCCGACGCGGATGCGGACCTCGGTGGCCTTGGCGGCGACCTGCTTGGTCTTGATGGTGACCTTCTGGTCCGCCACGGTGCGGGCTTCAATCAGCCCGCTGAGTCCGTCGAGTTGGGATTTGAAAACGGCGAACTTCAAGTCCTTCACCGCGCGCTCCGCCGCCCGGTGCGCAGTGCTCAGGTTCACGGATTCGGTGTTCTTGAGCTCCCCCTGGGTGTAGGCCATGCCACCCGCGCCCGCCGCCGCGCCGACGAGCAGCACGGCGCAGCCGGAAAAGAGCGTCACGGCGGACCCGATGAGCAAGGTCAGAAGCAGGGCGCGTTTCATGGTTGGGTCGGGTTGTTTCGGCCGAAGCATCGTATCCGTGGATGCGGCAGGTGTCGAACTCCGAAAAGTGCGCCGAGTCGGGTGCCGAATTTCTTCTACGGGCGCACCGCCGCGAAGCGCAGTCCTCGTGTGCTGACGCGCAACTCAGCCAAGCCAAAGCTTTCCATCACCGTCTCGTAGATGACCGCGCCGAACAGAATCACATCGGCGCGCTTGGGCGGCAGGCCAGGCAACTCACGGCGATCGGCCAAGGGCAAGCTCCAGAGCCGCTCGACGTGCCAGCGCAGGCGCGCGGCGGTGAACCGCGTGGCCTCGATGCGGCCGCGGTCGTAGTCAGGAAGCTGGAGTTCCAGCCGCGCAAGGATGCTCGTGGTGCCGCCAGTGCCGACGAGACAGGGAAGGGCAGGGGAGAGCTGTGCCAAGTGCGGCGTGAGATTCGGACGCACCTCGCGGTCGAGGAAGGCACCAAGCCGGGCACGCAGGGCGGCCAGTTCCGCTGGCGCGGGCGGGTCGCTCACGCGCGCGGCTTCCAGTAGGCGGACGGTGCCGAGCTTGAAGCTGTCGCGGAAGCGCGCGTGGCCCGCGTCGCCCAGAATGAACTCCGTGCTCCCACCGCCTACGTCCAGAATCAGCACGGGCTGGTCACGCAACGAAGCGTCGGTCAACACCCCCTCAAATGCCCAGTCCGCCTCCTGCTCACCGCTGATGACCTCGACAACCTGCCCGCTGGTTGTGTTTATGGCGGCGAGCAATTCACTCGCGTTTGCCGCATCGCGCGCCGCGCTGGTGGCGATGACGCGCAAGTGAGCCGCACCTTGTTCGCGGGCACGCTGCACAAAGTGCGCAACGGCCTTGGCCGTGTCCGCGATGGCTTCTGGCCGCAGCCGGTGATCCTCGTAGAAGCCCCGACCCAAGCGCGTCTGTTCGCTGCCTTCCCAGACCGGCTCGACCGCATCGGAGGAAACGTCCGCGACCAGCAGCTTCACGGAGTTGGTGCCGATGTCGATGACGGCGCGGCGCGTGAAAAGGCGAGTGTCGAATGTCGAATGTCGAATCGGTGACTCGAAGCGTTCAGGGTCGGACTTCACGATTCGCAATTCGGAAATCGAAATTCGGAATTACTTCGACTCCCGCTTCGCCAGCACGGCGGCGCCCGTGATGCCCGCGTCGTCACCGAGTTTGCTGGCGATGATCTCGATGCCTTTGGCCGTGCCCGGCAGCGCGTAATCCTTCGCGGTTTCGATGATGATGGCCATCATCTCGTCGGCGAGCTGGTCCATCACGCCGCCGCCGAGCACGATGACCTCCGGATTCAGGAAGTTGATCACGTTGGCCACGGCGATGCCGGTGTATTCGGCGGCTTCCTCGACGACCTGCTCGACGAACTTGTCCCCGCGCCGGAGCGCCTTGCGGATGTCGCCGCTGCGCATGTCGGTCAGCTCCGGGCCGAGCATGTCGGTGAGCACGGTTTTCTGTCCGTCCTTCACCGCGCTTTGGATGCGGCGGAAGAGCGCCGTGCGGCTGGCGAGCGCCTCGAAGCAGCCCTTGTTGCCGCAGCCGCATTTGGGCCCGTTCACGTCGAGGACCATGTGGCCGATCTCGCCGGCGGTGCGGTTGAAGCCCGCGTAGGGCTTGCCGTCGAGCACGATGCCCGCCCCGATGCCCGTGCCGAGGAAGATGCCCACCATCGAGCGCGGCTTGGGATCGAGCTCCGTCTCGTAGACGCCGAGCCCGCAGACGTTGCAGTCATTCTCGGCGAAGACGGGCAGGTCGAGCTGCTTCTCGAGCACTTTCTTGAGCGGCACGTCCTCCCACTTGAGGTTGGGCGCGAAAATCATCCGCCCCTCCTCCGGGTCGATCGCGCCCGGTGCTCCGATGCCCACGGCGCGGATCTGGTCCGGCTTCAAGTCGCACTCATCCACCACCTCCTGCACGCAGCGGGTCACGCGCTCGAGCACCCCTTCTGGGCCCCGCTCGGGCTTGGTGCTCATCTTCACCTTGCCAAGGCACTTGAGCTGCGGGGTGAAGACGCCGGCGAGGATCTTGGTGCCGCCAAGGTCCACGCCGACGAAGTGTTCGCGTTTGCCAGTAGCTTCGGCCATGTGCGCGTTGGGATTGGTTGAATGTGTTTTGCCCGCGGTTCGCGCCCAAGGCAAGCCCGGCGGAAGACTTTCCAGATTTAACCAACCTAGTTGCGATCGGCCAGCTTTGAATTGTTACATTGAGTGTCCAGCGCATTGACGCGTGCCAGACCGCAGCGGCAGAGTGTCAGCCTTATGTTGCTGGGCGTGTCGCAGCTGCTCGTTGAAATGAGGGCTTCACCCCGCACCCGACTGATGGGCCGGATGCGTTGGAACCACGCTTCACACGCGCGGTGGACGAGCCTTCTGCGGTATGAATGCCGGGCTTCACTCAATTCCGGCGCAGCGAAATTTAACCATGCAAATCCCTGCCACCTGCGGCATCCGCTACGCGCACACCAACCTCATCGCCAACGACTGGAAGCGGCTGGCTGACTTTTACTCACAGGTCTTCGCGTGCGAGCCGGTCAGCGCTGAACGCGACCACCACGGGCCGCACATTGACGCGCTGACTGGGATGAAGGGGCCGCGCATCTGCGGCCGGCATCTCAGGCTGCCTGGCCACGGCGAGCACGGACCGACGATCGAGATTTTCACTTACGACCAGAACGAACCTTCGCTGCCCACCTCGCTCAACCGCCCTGGCTTCGCCCACCTTGCCTTCGAAGTGCCGGACCTGGAGGCCAAGCGCGCGGAAATCCTCCGTTGGGGTGGACGGGACGTGGGGCAGCTCGTGACTATCGACATCAAAGGCGCGGGCCGGCTCACGCTCATCTACATGGCTGACCCGGAGGGCAACATCGTCGAGTTGCAGAAGTGGCACTGAGCAACGGGTGCTCGTTTGCCGCACCGGGAAGTGCTGTCGAGGCTGTCCTGATGAAGGCAGTCTTCGCACGATTGACCGCGACGTGCGCTGCCGGATGCGGTAATCAGTTCGCCCGTGCAACCCAGCGCGCCCTTCCGTTTCGTCATCATTGGCTCCGGCAACATCAGCCGCACCTACCTCAAGGCCATCGCAAACTCGCCCGGCCTCGCGGTTGCGGGCGTCGTCTCGCGCAGTGGTCGTCGGCCGGAAGGCCTGCCAGCGGACGCCGGCGTGTGGCCGTCACTCACGGCAGTGAGCGTGCCATTCGACGCGGTCATCCTGACCACGCCGAACGGACTGCATCATCAGGGTGCGCTCGAAGCCGCTGCGCTCGGCAAGCACGTGCTCACCGAGAAGGTCTTGGAAATCTCGCGCGAGGCGATGGACCGCATGATGGGCGCATGTCGCAACGCCGGCGTGAAGCTCGCCGTCACCTACCAGCGTCGCATGAGTCCAGACAACCGCGCGCTTAAGCAATTGCTCGACGCGGGCCGTCTCGGTCGCGTGTTCGCGGCGGACATGACGGTGAAGTTCTGGCGCGATGCGGCCTACTACCAGTCCGGTCCGTATCGCGGCACGCAGGCGGTGGATGGTGGCGGCGCGTTCACCCAGCAGGCCGCGCACAACGCGGACTTGCTCTGCTGGTTCTTCGGCATGCCCGACAAGGTCGTGAGTCTCTGCGACCGCTTCGTGCATGACATCGAGGTGGAGGACCATGGTGTCGCACTGTTGCATTACCCGAACGGGATGATCGGCACGTTTACCGCCTCGACCGCATGCCAGCCGGGCTTTGCGACTCGTTTGGAAATCCACACAACGCTCGGCTCCGTGGTGACGGAGAACGATGGCATCACGCATTGGAGCATCACGGGCGTGCCGAACCCGGCCGAGAAAAAATTTCAGGTCCACGATGGCGCGACCAGCGCGGCGGTCGCGGACACCGCCGGCCACGAAGCCATCCTGCGCGACTTTGCGGACGCCGTGCGCAGCGGGCGCGAGCCTGCCGTGCCCGCCGAGTCCGGGCGGCTGGCCTCCGAACTCATTCTCCAGATCTATGGCAACAACTTGCTGAGCAAAGTCCCTGCGCGCCGAGCATGACGGGTCGCCAGTTCAGCCGACGAACACAAGAATCCTTTTTCCTATCAGGCCTCATGGCTTCTTGGCTGGTGGGAAGCCCGCCGCGAAGACAACCGCGCTCATCGAGGCGCAAACGCATCCGATCACGCCTTTCTGGCGAGGACTTAACAACGAACGGCATACCCTGGACCGCTCGGACCGCTCCATGGAGGTCCACATCATCGGACGCCATCCAATTTGCTATTGGCTTACCAGCAGGAAGGAGGTCTAGGAGGTTGATCTCTAGTCCTCAGGAACCCGAACTCGTCACATCCCCAGCCACTTCATCCCCGCGCGAATCCACAGCGGTATCGTCACGAAGCTCAACGCCGAGGTGGCGATGACGACGCGCAGCGCCGTCGGGCCGTCGCCGCGGAAATGGCGCGCGGCGATGATGGCGAAGATCGCCGAGGGCATCGCCGCTTGCAGCAGGATGACGCGCTTCAACTCGACCGAGCACGGCAGGAACTTCGCCAGCAGCAGGAACAACACAGGAATCACCCCCAGCCGCAGCGCACACGACG
>JBJTAU010000494.1:0-5883 GCA_046090965.1 Limisphaerales bacterium
GCTTCAGCCCGACGATGAACTGTGCGAGGTCGCGCTCGAACTGCGGCAGCGCTTCCGCGCCGCGAAAGGATTCGTTGAATCCGTAGGCGGCGAAAATCACGTCGGCCTTCTGCGCCGCGAGGTGCTGATGCAAATCGCCGAACGCTTCGGGACGCGGTTGCACCGTGAGTTCATCGCCCGGCCACGCGAGCGTGCGGAAGATGAGTTCCTCCTTCGCGAAGCGTTGCAGCACCATCGCTTCGAACCAGCCGTGCTCCTGCATCCGCTCGAAGAGGCCGTTGCCGATGAACGCGATGCGCGCGCCGCGTTCGAGCTTGAGCGGCAGGGTGGTCGCCGGCACGCCCGCGACTTGACCGCAGATGACATCCAGTGGTGCCGATGGTTGCGCTTGGGATCGGATCTCAAGCCCAAGAACCCCAACCAGCACGGCCCCGCAAATTGCAATTCGGCTAAACACGGCGGGGAAGCTATCGCCCGTTCCGGGACAGACAAGCCTGCGTTGGCTGGCCTCGGGGTGCGGGGTCAATTCGCCAAGAGGTCGAGGTGCTGGAGGGCGGCGGGGGTGAGGGCCCACTTGCCGCTGGTCTGCGTGAGGAATTTGCGGCAGCCGTTCTTCGCCTGCTCCGCGTCGTTGACGGTGAGGAGGTGGATTTTGGCGGGGTAGTTCTTCGCTTCGCCGGGTGTGCGCGGCGTGATCTGGAGGGGGATGCCGTTGAAGTTCAGCGCGACTTCGTAGGCGCCGATGCCTTCCTTCTCGGTGGCGGGGTTGCGGCGCACGAGCGGGGCGTGACGGCGGGCGAAGGCGAAGTCGCTGCGGCGCAGCAGCACGCGGCACAGCTCGGTCTGGGTCTGGAGGAAGTGCAGGAGGCTGAACTGGTCGCCTTGCGCGTGCTGCTGGTGGAGGAGGGCGCGCGGGTCGAGGCCGAGGAGGTTGCGGCCGTTCCAGTTGCCGTGGTCGTTGCGCAGGCCGGCAAGGTTCGCCTCGTGCCATTGCGCGTAGTGTTCGCTGGCGACAAGGTCGATCTCGAAGTGGACGTGGGCGCGCTCGGCGGCGATGCGGGTCTTGGTGTTGGTGGTGCGGCCCATGACGCCGAGGGTGTCGCCGGCCTTGACGGGTGAGCCGTTTTGCAGGTCTTCGCTGATGCTGGCGAGGTGCGCGTAGAGGGTGAAGAGGTCGAGGCCTTCGATGCGGTGGCGGAGGACGAGGTAGTTGCCGTAGTTGGAGAGGACGGCCTTGCGGTTGACGTAGGCGACGGTGCCGCTGGCGGAGGCGAGGACGGGATCGGTCGGCTCGCCCTTGCGGTCGCGCTGGGTCCACTTGATGTCGAGGCCTTCGTGGAGTTGATGGCCGTCGGAGCGCACGCAGCCGAAGGTGCCGCTTTCCCAGGTCTTGCCCGGCGTGGGGGCGAAGTAGCGTTCCTCGCCGCCTTTCTCGAAGATGGCGCGGCTGGCGGTGGGGAGGTGGAAGGGTTGGCCGCCGGCGGCGGCAGTGAGCGGGGAAGCGGCACGCAGGACGGCGAGACGCGAAGGGGCGTTCATCAGTCCTTGTATTTCTTGAGCTTGGCGACGGCTTTGTTCAAGCCGGCCACGATGCGCAGCGCCTCTTCCCGCGTGGCGTCGGGGCGGAAGAGGATCGTGCCGTCTGCGATGCGCCGTTCCATACGGAAGGTGACTATCCAGCGGGGTTCGGGGAACTGGCTCATGATGGCGAGGCGCTTGCCGCGATAGGACATGGAGAGGGTTTCCAGCGTGCGGGCGCCGTCGCGGTCGAATTGCAGGTGGATGGCGTATTGGCCTTCGTTGCCGTCCCAGAGCTGCGCGGCGGCCAGGTTGGGCTCGCCGAGCATGGCTCCGCCGCTCACATAGAGCGATTGGGGTTGCTCGCGGCCGACGGTAATCTGTCGGCTCGTCCCGGTGATGGGGTCAGGGTGAGTTTCGAGATGCAGGCGGATGGTTGACAGGTCTGAACCGCGCGGTTGGGTGGAACCGGGGCCGGTAGTCTCGCACGCCGTCAGCCAGGCTGCGACTACCGCTGACAAATAGAAGTTGAAGCGTCCGAATGGGAACTTCATAGTGCGGCCAGCCAACAAAAACAGTTCGGCAAAGTAAAGAAGTTATGGGCAAGCAATCCAACAAAGTGCAGAAACGGGCGCGTCGCAAAGCTTATCTAAAGCGCAGGAAGGCCGCCGACAAGGTTGCGGCCAAGGCCAAGGCTGCAGCAAAGAAATCGTAATCGGCGCCTCGATTCCTCCAGCCGCCCGGAAACGGGCGGCTTTTTGTTTTCCGACTAGAGAATCTCTTCGTTGCTTGTTCACAACGGCTGTTCACCGCGGATTTAATACGTGTGCGGAGATAGATGCGATGCGCGGAATGGGCCGGTGAACATTGGCGATAATCGCATTCTTCGTGTTTGCCGCGCGAGAATTCCGAGTGAACAAGTTGTGCATATGAATTCGTTGTCGGGTGGGTGAAGCGTGATAATCTCATCGCAGTTCATTGAAAGAACCGGAGCGGATGCGGCGGACGAAAGAAGGCTGCGGAGGTTCCGAGGATAATCCCAGGTAACTGGGGAAAGGCCGGGGCAGGCTGGTTGCTGCGGCCCCTCTTTGACGCGTGCCGCGAGGCGCGTGCGAGGAGGCAGAATTCACCAGCTCCTCTGGCGGGCGTCGCAGCCCGTCACACGCGATTGAGGAGCTTGGCAGCGAGGGGCGATAAGAAGCCGCCCCGAGTTGAGTCAAGTAGCGCCGGCTGGTTTCGGGCCGGTGTGAATCGCGGTTACCCAGAGGGTATCCGGTTGCTACCGTGAATCAGCACGGGGCGGGCAGCTCTGGCGGTCGTCGCGAGACGGCTGGCAGTTAAAGCCACCGAAAGGTGGACAAAGCAAGCGTCCGCACCGGGAAGGACACGAGGTCTGGGCAAGGCCCGTGAAAACCTTCCGCAACGTCGGCGATGCTACAAACGGCACCGCTGACCTGTGAGCCAAACGCAACCTGAGAGTTAAGAGGCGAGACCCGTGGCACGGGGCGAACGCGCCGCCAAAAGCGGTGGCTGTCCTCGCGCTAAGTGGTCAAGACGCGGACCGCACACACAGTCGTGTCTTGACCTGGTTCGTGAGCCGGTGGCGCAACCACCAGCCTAAGCGAGCTGAAAAGCCTCACTCGAAATCCAGTGGCCGCAAGGCGCTGGACGGCCCTGCTGCGAGGCCGAAGACTCCGCTTGCCGTGGAGAACAGCGTCGGGAAGCCGGCAGCCCCGCGAGGGCGCGCCTAATGCCGGTCCGGGAAAGAGAGCTTGGCGCACTCCCATCCCCCGTTTTGCCCCCGTCGGGCCGCAAGGTCTGGCGGGGGCATTCCGTTTTCATCGCCTTCTTTTTTCTGTCGCGCCACTCGGCTTTGAGGCATGGTCTGGCCGATTCGCTTGCGGGCCGTTTCAGAAAGCCAGCCATGATCGACCGGGTCAAAGTCATTCAGGGCGACATCACCAAGCAGGCCGTGGACGCCATCGTCAACGCGGCGACCACCACTCTGCTCGGGGGGGGGGCGTGGACGGGGCCATCCACCGCGAAGCCGGCCCGCACCTCGTCTGGGAATGCCGCAAGCTTGGCGGTTGCCCCACTGGTGGCGCGCGCATCACCAAGGGCTACTACCTCCCGGCCAAGCACGTCATCCGCGCCGTCGGCCCCATCTGGCAGGGCGGCAACTGTGGCGAGGATGAGTTGCTGGCCCGGACTCATCGCAGCGCTTTCGACCTGATGGTGCAGCACGGCATCACGAGCGCCGCTCTGCCCGCCATCAGCACCGGTGCCTATCGCTTTCCGCTCGACCGCGCTACGCGCATCGCTGTGCGCGAGACGCGTGCGTGCCTGGATCGGAACTTCTCGGTCAAACTCATCCTCTTCGTCTGCCACGAGCGGCCCGCCTACGACGCCTACGTCGCGGCGCTGGCGGAAACCTTCGGCTAACCCCGAGTAATCGAAGGATGCTGGGTTGCTTGAATCGTCAAGCATGGCAGCAGAGTTTTACAGGCAGCGGGCGGATGAAGTTGGCCCACGCGAGCACTCGTGCTGGTCACGATGCTGCGGCTGAGGCTGGTAGGTGCCGCCGCTGCCGTTTGGGGGTGGGGGAGGAGGAGGCCTTGGCTTCGCCGGGGAGTTTCCGCTCGGCAAAGGGCTGCAAGAACGGTGGCCGCTCGCTTCGCCCGGCGACCACGAAGTCATTGAGCAAAGCGTGAGCGACGGCTTCCGGCGTGTGCCCGAGTTGTTGCGTGAGATGGTCGAAGAGCGCCTTCGCTAATGCCGCCAGCGCGATGCCGTGGCGCTGGCCGAGTCGCGCGTAGAGCCAGTCGCTGAACGCGAGGAAGCGCGCAAAGGGCGAGGGGGAGGAGGCGATGGATTCAGGGATGCCCGGGTCGCTTCGCGTCGGCTCGCTCCACAACAGCGGCGTGCTCGTGCGGAAGTTCCCCGAGTTCGCCACGAGATCCCAGTAGCGCGCGAAGCGGCGCAACCGCTGCATCGTGGGGAAATCCAGGTCGCGATTGTCCAGCAACTCGTAGGGCGGGTGCGCGCCGTAGCGCATCGCAAACTCGGCGTCGTGCCGCGCGATGGGCGTCCCGCGCAGGCGCTTGAGGATGCCCACCTGGATTTCTTGCGGCCCCAGCGCCACGAGCCGGTCGAAGCCCGCCGCGAAGCTCGCCAGGTTTTCCCCCGGCAATCCCACGATGAGATCCGCGTGCACATGGACGCCCGTGTGCGCGCGCAGCCAGCTCAAGTTGTCCGCCAGCCGCGCCACGTCCTGCCGGCGCGAGATGTTCCGGGAAGTCGCTTCATCGAAGGTCTGCACGCCCACCTCGAATTGCAGCGCGCCCGCCGGAAATTGTGCAATGACCTCCCGCAGCGCCTCCGGCAGCCGGTCGGGCACCATCTCGTAGTGAACGAACAGCCCCGGCCGCATCCGCGCGAGGAAGAATTGCAGGATGGCCCGGCTCACGAGCAGGTTCAGATTAAACGTCCGGTCCACGAACTTGAATTGCGTCGCGCCGCGCGCCAGCAGCCGATCCATCGCCGCCAGAAACGGCTCCAGCGGAAACTGCCGCACCGGGAGATCCAGCGACGACAGGCAGAATTCACACGTGAACGGGCACCCGCGCGACGCCTCCACGTAGATGACTCGATGCGCGAGGTCGTGTTCCGTGTAGAAGTCGTAAGGCAGCGTGATGTCCTCCAGCTTCGGCAGCTCGGCGGGGATGATTTTGGGGAGGCTCGGCCCATTTTCTCCTAATCCTGCTCCCTCGGTGCCGGTGGAGTTGGAACGGAGATTGGGATTAAGATTAGGATTGGGAGCAGGAGGAAAAGCCAGCTGCGCGCGGCAAACTTCCGCGAACTTCACATCCGCTTCGCCCGTGATGACGTGGTCCGCGAGCCGCACGATTTCCTGTTCCTCCATTTCAAAGCTCACCTCCGGCCCACCCAGAATCACGGTGACTTCCGGCGCGATCCGCTTGAGCGCCGCCACGACCTCCGTGGTCTCGCGCACGTTCCAGATGTAAACGCCCAGACCGACAATGCGGGGCCGGCGGGCGAGGATGGCTTCCACGATGTCGAGTGGCCGTTGCTGAATCTCGAACTCGAGCAGCGCGGTGCAGGGCTGGAGCTCGCCCATGTTCGCCAGCAGACAGCGCAGCCCAAACGCGCAGTGGATGAACTTTGCGTTGAGCGTCGCCAGCAAGATGTCGGCGGACGGAACCACGAGGGAACGGTAGCCGACCGGAAGATGGCGAGGCGAGCCCGGCTTGGTCGGTGCCAGTCCGGCAACGTCCGGTCTGCGCACCGACCTCCTCAATCGTGGTAAACGCAGATGACCAGCCGGAAACTGGTGGGCCGGGCTCC
>JBJTAU010000495.1:0-9411 GCA_046090965.1 Limisphaerales bacterium
TTCGCGGGGCCACGACGATTCGCGAGCAGTTGGCGAAGCACCGGCAGGTCGAGAGCTGCGCAACGTGCCACCGGAAAATTGACCCGCCGGGCTTTGCGTTGGAAAACTTTGATGTCATCGGCGGTTGGCGCGAGAAATACCAAGCGCTCACAAACAACGGCGAGAAAGACAGCCAGGGCCGCCGCGTGCGCCCCGGCCCCGCCGTGGAAGCTGCCGACGCGCTGTCCGACGGCCGGCGCTTCCGCGACGTGGACGAATACAAGCGTCTGCTCCTCGATGACAAGGACCAGCTCGCCCGCTGCCTGGCGGAGAAACTCCTCACCTACTCGACCGGTGCGGAGCCGGCCAGGCAGGATCGCCCGCACATCGAGACCATCGTCCAGAGCCTGCGCGCTCAAAACTACGGCTTCCGCGCGCTCATCCACGAAATCGTTCGCAGCCCGGTGTTTCAGAGCAAGTAGCGACCGATGAGCAAAACCTTCGTGCCTTTGTGTGCTGACGTGAGATAATTGGACCATGAAAACCGCCGATGCAGCCCTGCTTGACCCGCCTTCGGCACCCGACGTTCTGGCGCTGGCGCGTGAGGCCTTGGCGACTTATCGCACGCGTTGCTTCTGGTCGCTCGCGCCGGACTTCGTCGTCACGATCGAGACGCTGCCCATCCTCATCGCTGGTCTGCAACGTCACGGCGACCGCCGCTCCTTCCAGCTCGCCGCCCAGCTATGCCGCTAACCGCGTTTCAGCTCTCGCTTCCAAATGACCGCGTGTGAGACAATGAACTCCGTTATGCCACCCATCGGCACCATGCCTGCAGACAATCTCGATTTCGCCTGGGACCGCGCGGAGACGGCTGAGAGCCTGCGCGCAAAGCTGGCGGGGCCTGCTTCCACCGAGTGGCTCCACACGGCGGCGTGGCTGATGCGCGAGGCGCGGGTGGACCAAGTCTGGCAGTTTCTGACGCTCCGACAGGTCACAGATCACTTTCCCCAACTCTCGCCCATGCTCGGACGGCGTCGTCCGGTGTGGGAACACCTCCTGCGCGCCGCCCATGAGCTGGGAAGAATCTAAGGCGTGCACGCCGCTGAAGCGTGACTTCCTCCGCGCTTGGTTTGCCCAAGAGCGGCGCTTTTTCCTCACCGGCGGCAGCGCGCTCGGCTTGTTCTATCTGGATCATCGCCGCTCCTACGACCTCGACTTGTTCACCAGCGAGGAGGTGGGGGGACGAGAGGTTCAAGGGCTCGTCCAGCGCACGGCCTCCCAAATCGGCGCGGAGTGTGCCGCGTTGCGCTCGGCGCCGGACTTCCATCGCTTCCGCCTCACCCGCGGCGAGGAGCGGGAGATCATTGATGTGGTCGTGGACCGTGCACCGCAACTAGATGCCGAGAAGCGTGAGATCGAGGGCATCCGCGTGGACACGGTGCGCGAGATCATCGCCAACAAGCTCACCACGCTCCTGAGTCGCACGGAGATCAAGGATGTGGTGGACCTCTACTTCTTGGAGCAAGCCGGATATGACCTGCTTGCCGCCCTCCCCGACGCCAGCGCCAAGGACGCTGGCTGGGAACCGGCGGTCGTCGCGATGCTTTTGAGCGACCTGCGAGTCACTGAATCGCCAGCGTGGATGATCAAAGAACTCACACCATCGGATTTGGCGGCTTTCCTCAACCGCCTCCGGCTCGCCATCGCCGCCCGCGCCTTACCCGGTCCGCCCAATAACTGAGCTGCCCCCATTCCGCCATGAAATCCACCCGCCGCTCCTTCCTTCGCGCCGCTGGCATTTCCCTCGCGCTGCCGTGGCTCGAAGCGCGCGCCGCCGCGCCCAACACGAAGCCAAGCGCGCCGCGCCGAATGGTGTGCATCTGCGCGCCGCTGGGGTTGCACCCGGATTACTTCTTCCCGCAGCAGGCGGGCCGCGACTACGCGCCGTCGCCCTATCTCGAAATCGTCGGTGACTTCCGCAACGAGCTGACGGTGGTCTCCGGCCTCGCGCACGCGGGGATGGGTTCGAGCTTCGCGCACCAGGCCTCGGCGAGCTTCCTCACCGGCGTGCCGGGCGCGGGCCGGCCCGGCTTCCGCAACGCCATTTCGCTCGACCAGTTTGCCGCCGAACACATCGGCACGCAGACGCGTTTCCCGAGCCTCGCGCTGTCCGGCGAAGGCGCGGGCGGCCTCTCGTGGACGCGCACCGGCGCGCTCATCCCGGCCGACAATTCGCCCGCCAAGGTCTTTGCGCGGCTCTTCCTCGAAGGCAAGGCTGACGAGCTACAGGAGCAGATGCGCCGACTCGACGACGGCCGCAGCATCCTCGACGACGTCAGCGAACAGGCGAATTCCGTGCGTGCCAAACTCGGCCGCGAAGACCGCGACAAGCTCGACGAATACCTCACCAGTGTCCGCGAACTGGAGCGCCGCATGGTCAACGACCAGAGCTGGGCGCGGAAACCCAAGCCGAAGGTGGACGCCAAGCCGCCCACCGACGTCACCAACACCGCCGACCTCATCAGCCGCACGCGCCTGCTCTTCGACCTCACGCACCTCGCGCTCCAGACCGACTCGACGCGGCTCATCACCATCATGCTCGGCGGCTCGACCTACGCCCCGCCGATTCCCGGCGTGTCGCTCGGCCACCACGACCTCTCGCACCACGGCAAAGACCCGGGCAAACTCGCGCAGCTCAAACTCGTCGAGGTCGAGACCATGAAGACCGTGCGCGACCTGCTGGCAAAGCTGAAGCAATCCAAGGAAGACAGTTCCACGCTGCTCGACCGCACGACGGTTTTCCTCGGCAGTAACCTCGGCGACGGCAGCAGCCATTCCACCTCGAACCTGCCCGTCCTCCTCGCCGGCGGCAGCTTCAAGCACGGCCAGCACCTGCACTTCGACCCGAAGAATCCGCCGCCGCTCTGCAATCTCTACGTCAGCATGCTCCAGCGCCTCGGCCTGGAAACCGGCAAGTTCGGCACCAGCACCGGGACGTTGACCGGTCTGGAATTCAGCCGGGGATGAAGCGTTTGGCGGGCAGAACGATTCGGGCCGCGCTGAGTTGGCGTCGCGGGGAAATGCCGGGTTTGAATCCAGCTTCGTTGTCCTGCCGATGCTGAACTGCGGTGGAAGCAGAGGCCCGAATCGGACGCGCTGCGAGTCAGGGGCGCGAGCTGTTCAAGTCGGCGAGCCGAGGTGCCCCAGCCTCAACAGTTGCAACACCGGCTGCTCTTGAGCTCGTGATTGGATCAGATCCACGGAGAACTCGGCGACCCAGTCGTTGGCGCCCTCGGCATCCACCAGCATCTGCTGCACGCGCCAAGTGCGCTTGTCCTCGGCGGGCGTGACGTAAGTGTGGCGGGCGTTGCGGGCTTCGGGATCGAGGCGGAGTTGTTGGTGGCCGATGCGGAAGTCGTCCATCGTCTCCCGCAATCGCACCGCGGTCCACGGGTCGCCACTGGCATCCCCTGACTCGGCGAGGTGGCTGAGGGCCGTCTCAGGATCGTCGTTTGCCCAACTGCGCAGGAAGCCGAAGATGCGCGTGCGAATTGCGGCGGTGAACGCCTTCACGTCCCGCGTGATGTCGCGCGCGGCTTCCTCGGCTCCCGGCGGACGGACTTCTTTCGTCTCAGCGCGTTGGAAAGCCGGGTCACGCATGCGCTCCCATTCATCGAGCAGGCTGGAGTCCACCTGCCGCAGCATCGTGTTCAGGTAAAGTTCCATTTCGCGCAACGTGTCGTTCTTCGCCGCATCCGGCACGGTCTGGGTGAGCACCTTGAAGACGCCGTTCAAGTGCCGCAGCAGCACGCCCTCGGCGCGTTGCAACTCGTAATCGCGGATGTAATCCGAGAACGAGCGGAACGACTCGAACATCTCTCGCGCGATGGACTTGGGGCGGATGTTCTCCTGCCCGACCCAAGGGTGCCGCGCGGCGAAGGCGTTGAAGGTCGAGTAGATGAACTCGCGGTTTGGCTTCGGGTATTCGAGCTTTTCCAGCTCGTCCATGCGCTGCTCGTAGGCGATGCCTTCTGCCTTCATCTCCGCCATCTTCTGGTCCTTCACGCGGTCGAGTTGCTTGCGCAGGATGATGTCCGGGTCCTCGACAATGGACTCCACCAGTGTGAGCACGACCAGCGCGTAGTCGGCCGCCTGCGGGTCCATCAACGGGAGCGTCTCCAGCAGGTAGAGCGACAGCGTCTGGTCCATCGAGAAATCGTCCTGCAGCGCGACGTTCACGCGCAGCTTGGAGCCGGACGGCGCCGGCGGAACGAACTCGATGATCTGGCGTTCGACCAGCGAGCGGAACAACTGCCACGCGCGCCGGGTGTGCGCCTGCTTCTGCTTCGGTGACTCGTGGCAATCACAAAGGAGTTGCCGCATCGCCGCACAGCCGTCGCCGGGCCGGCTCAGGACGTTGAGCAACATCGCGTGCGTGACCTGGAACCGCGACGTCAACCGTTCCGGCGGCGCGGCCATCAGCCGGGCGAACGTGTTCTTGTCCCAGTTGACGAAGTTGCGCTCGGGTGGTTGGCGCTTCACGACCTTCTTGCCGTCGCGCGCGGATTTCTCGGCAAGCTTGAGGTTCTCGATGACGTGCTCAGGGGCTTGGGCCACGACCCAGCCGAGGTCGTCGAAGCCCTTGCGCCCCGCGCGTCCGCCGATCTGGTGGAAGTCCCGTGCGCTCAGGATGCCGGTCTTTTGCCCGTCGAACTTGCAGAGCTTCGTGAAGAGCACCGTGCGGATCGGGACGTTGATGCCGACGCCCAGGGTGTCCGTCCCGCAAATTACCTTGAGCAGACCGCGCTGCGCGAGTCGCTCGACGAGCACGCGATACTTCGGCAGCAGCCCCGCGTGGTGCAGTCCGATGCCGTGCCGCAGCCATTTCCTGATTTCCGGCCCGTAGGGGCTGGTGAACTTGAAGCCCTCGAGCGAGTTGGCGATCACCGCCTTCTCCTCGCGCGTCGCGACATTGATGCTCGTGAAGTCCTGCGCGCTCTGCGCCGCCTCGAGTTGCGTGAAGTGGACGACATACACCGGGCCTTTGCCATCCGCGAGGAGCGTCTCGAGGGTCTTGGGCAGCGGCAGTTCGGAGTAGGCGTGTTCCAACGGCACGGGCCGGTTCGTGGACGCGACGGTCACGGTCGGCCGCGCGTTGAGCTGCGTCAGCTCCGCCTCGAAGAACGTCGTGTCGCCCAGCGTGGCGGACATCAGGAGAAAGCGCGCCTGCGGCAGCGTGAGCAGCGGCACCTGCCAGGCCACACCGCGCTCTCGATCCGCGTAGTAATGGAACTCGTCCATGATGACCTCGCGCACGCTGGTGGCGCGCCCCTCGCGCAACGCGAGATTGGCGAGGATCTCCGCCGTGCAGCAGAGGATGGGGGCGTCGCGGTTCACCGTCGCGTCGCCCGTGCTCAACCCGACATTGTCCGGGCCGAACTCGTGGCAGAGCGCCAGGAACTTCTCGTTCACCAGCGCCTTGATCGGGCAGGTGTAGATGGAGCGTTTGCCTTGGGCCAGCGCCTTGAAGTGCAGCGCGGCGGCCACGAGCGATTTGCCCGAGCCGGTGGGCGTGTTGAGGATGACGTTCTTCTCCTCGAACAATTCCAAGATGGCTGACTCCTGCGCCGGATACAGCGCCAGCCCGCGCGCCGTGACGTAGTCGAGGAAGCGTCCGAGCAACGCGTCGTTGCCCAGGCCCGCGTCGCGCGGAAGGAAATCGTAGAGGCTGGCTGCCACGGCGGCGGGATGATACGCGCGGTCGGGCAGGGAGAGAAGCAGGATGCCCAAGCCTGCGCGACCGGGCTTCCCGGCCAACGCGTCGCTCGTCAAACTCCGCGCATGCCGGAACTGCCCGAAGTCGAAGTGTTGAAACGCCACCTTGCGCCGTTGCTGCGTGGCAAGGTGGTGCGCAGCCTCGCCGTGCGGAAAGCGAAGGTGCTGCGACCGACGGTTGAGAGGCGCTGGCGGGCCGCGCTCGTGGGCGCGCGGTTCACCGGGGGGGAACGGCGCGGCAAGTATCTGATCTTCACCTTGCGGCGGGGCAGGGCAGGGGAGACCACCGTCACCGGCCACCTCGGTATGACCGGGCGGATGTTCCTCCAGCCACAAGCCGCGCCGCTACCCAAGCACGCGGTCGTGATGCTGGATCTGGGCCGGCACACGTTTGTCTATGAAGACCCGCGCCAGTTCGGACGCTTCACACTCGACGACTCGGCGGTGCGCGCCCTCGGGCCGGAGCCGTGGGATGAAGCCTTTTCCGTCGAGGTCTTCGCCGCCGCGCTGCGCCGCTCAACGCAGGCCATCAAGGTGAAGTTGCTCGACCAGTCACTCGTGGCGGGCGTTGGGAACATCTACGCGAGCGAGGCGCTCTTCCGTGCCGGTGTCTCGCCGCGCCGCGCCGCCCGCCGGGTGAAGGCGGACGAAGTCGCGCGGTTGCACGCGGCCATTCGCGCAGTGCTGGCCGAGGCGATTGACTGCGGCAGCACCATCCCGCTGGACTTCGCGGGCACGGGGAAGCGCGACGGGTTGTTCTACTACGGTGCCGTCGAAGGCGAGTCGCCGTTCTATCAAGAGCGTCTTTGCGTCTACGACCGCGCCGGCCGGCCCTGCGTGAAGTGCGCCGCGCCCATCCGCCGACTCGTGCAAGCGGCGCGGAGCACGTTCTATTGCCCGGATTGTCAGCGCTGACTTCGGAGGTGACGACGTGGGAGTCTCACTTGTTTCGGCCAACTCAGTCAGAGTCTCCTCACGTCGTCTCCTACGGGAGCAGCATGGCTGATTGCGCGGTTTGGAGACGGTGCCGATCCACCAAGCGAGGGTCGGGTGGCGTGGCCAGCGCGTGAAGGACCATGACCACAGCGACGGTCGGCAGCCCGCATGGGGCCGTGGGGGAATTGCTTCGCAGTGCCTCCGGCGAGACGGAAGGATTGCAGCCGTTGCGCCGCCAGCCGCATACTTCAACCGGATCGGCACGCGTGGGGAAATTGGTGCTGCACTTCGTGCTGACCCGCCGGTCCGCGTTGGGCGAGGCCGGTTTCAGTTTCCTGCGCGACCGGGATCTGGTGAGCCGTCACCTGGCCGGGGTGCGCAACGGAGTGGAGGTGCTGAGTCTGCGCGAGATGAGCAGCTTCCTCTGGCACACCAGCAACATCACCAGTCTGTTGACCGGGCAACTCGACGACCCGCGCTTGCGCCATTCCTACGAAACCAAACGGCAGCGATTTCTGACGGACCCCTTCGTGCAGCAGCACTTCGCCGCGGTGCTTCCGGGAGAAAGCAAACCGTGCGGGTCTTGAAGATCAGGGCGGGGGTGCGCTCAAAATCATCCGCTTGATCCCGGCTGGGAGATCGAAGCGCGGCTGCCAGCCCAGTTCCCTGAGCCGGGTTGCCTCTGCGACCACGCATTCCGGGGGTTGGCCGCGCGCTGCGGCGGGCACGTCAATCAAAGCGGGCACGCCCAACTCCGCGGCGATGGTATGCACGATCTGTTCGATGCTAACGCCGTGACCCGTGCCTAAGTTGACTGTCCCGTGGTGGCGACGTTCCACGAGCAAAACCAACGCGGCGGCTAGGTCTTCGATGAAAATGTAGTCGCTGATCCGATTGGGCGCGCGATTCTCCACCGGCTGCCCGAGTTGGAGCCGCCGGATGGCTACGCTAAACAACCGCGCTGGATCTTCACCGGGACCGTAGGGGTAGAAAACCCTGGCCCAGCAGTGGCGGCCGTCCTGAGCGACAAACTCGGTGTCCAGCCAACTCCGCAAGGCGTCCTTGCAGCGTCCGTAGTTGGTGGCCGGAGCGATGGGGGGTGCGCGCTTCTGACATCGGCTGGGAGCCAAGCTGGTATTCTGCGCAACTGCCCAGCGAAACGATGTGAACCCGTCCGAGTGTCCGTAGGTGTCGGATGAATGAACGACTCCAATCCACCCATTGCTGGTTTTCCGGTGATTCCCAGTAGGCTCCTGGCGTTGTTATCCAAGCCGTGTGGACCAAACTGTCAGGAGCAAAATCCGATATGACCTCCCACGGAGGTGCGGCCATGGAGCCGGTGGCCCAGTGCACGCGGTCACGCAAGCCGGCGGGCGGTTGCTTTCCCGGTCGCGCCAGCGCCAGCACTTCATGGCCGTGTGCCAGCGCCGCGCCAAGGAAGGCTTGCCCGATGAAGCCCGTGCCCCCCCGTGATGAGCACCGAAGAGTTTTGCCAATTCACGCGGCGAGGCTAGCAACAAGGCGCGCCGGTGCGCCATAAGAAGTTCCGCCAGATGCGCGAAGAAGGTTTGGCTGAAATCGGATTGCCAAAAGCCGCGTCCTCTTCCTAAGCTGCCGAACCATGAAGCACGTCTCCATGCTCCTGTGCGCGGCGTGCCTGGCCTTGGCCTCGCCCAAGGTCTGGGCGGCTGCTGCGGAGGAGCTTTATGTCCCGGTGTTCAACACCATCCTGCAAGGGGACACCCTCCGCGAAGCCGGCCAAGGCAAGCAGGCCTTGGAGAAATACCTGACCGCGCAGGAAGGGCTCAAAAAGATCCAGGCGGCCTACAAGACGTGGGAACCGAAGCTGGTGGATTTCCGCCTGAAGTATCTGGAGGACGCGATCGCCAAGCTGAACGTCCAGTTTCCGGGCACCACCGCGCCCAAGCCCGTCGTTCCGATAAGCCAGACGACGGACGATTCGGGGTCCGCGAAGCTGACCGGGATGGAGAAGCAGCTCCGCGATTTGAACAACAAGCTGGTAGAAGTCAGCGCCGAGGCCCATGACGCGAAGCAGAAGCTCAAGGAAGCCCTCGCTGCCCGCCCGAAGGACGTGGATCCAGCCGAGTTGGCCAAGGCACAGCAAAAGGCCCGCGACCTCCAGAAGGCCGCCGATCTCAAACAAATTGAAATCGAGGACCTCGCCAAGCGGATCGCGAGCCTCGGCAAGGAACGCGATGACTTCCAGAAGCAGGTCACCGTGCTCAAGGACAAGGCCGAGGTGCCCGTCCTCAAGAAGGAAATCTCCGCCCTCAAGACCCGGGTAGACGACCTGACCAAGCGCGCCGCCGCCGGTGACAAGTCCGAGGAGTTGTCCCGCCAGCTTGCCGCCGCGAAGGCCGACCTGAAGGCCGAGCAAGACCGCGCCACTGACCTCGCCCGGGCCAACAAGAAGATGGAGGCCATCCTCACCGATCCGAACAACGCCACCGGCATCACGGTGGACCAGTTCAAGTCCCTGGAGAAGAAGAACAAGGACTTGGAGACCGCCGTGAAGGCCTTGGAAGGCCAGGTCCAGAAGGGCGCGGCCGACGGGCCGAAGCTGCGCCAGTTGGAAAAGGAGCGTGAGGACTTGCAGAAGCAGCTCAACGAACTGCAAAAGCAGTTGAACGAGAAGAAGAAGGTTTCCAGCAACGCGACCGACCAGCTTGAGCACGAGCTGGCCTCTGCCCGAGCCCGGGT
>JBJTAU010000496.1:0-4231 GCA_046090965.1 Limisphaerales bacterium
ACGGGTGACGCCGTGCCGTCCGCCGCCCCGCTCGCGGCGCGCGCGTCGCATTTCACGCCGCGCGCGAAGAACTGCATCCTCATCTACTTCGAGGGCGCACCCAGCCACATCGATTTGTTCGACCCGAAGCCCAAGTTGAACGAGATGCACGGCCAGAAGCTGCCGGACGAGATGCTGGAGAAGGTCCGCTTCGCGTTCATCAAGAAGGAGGGGGTGCGCCTCATGGGCAGCCCGCGCAAGTTCACGAAGCACGGCCAGTGTGGCATGGAGTTGAGCGACCTGCTCCCGCACATCGGCTCCATCGCGGACGACATCTGCCTCGTGCGCTCGATGAACACGACGCAGTTCAATCACCATCCCGGCCAGCTCATGATGAACTGCGGCTCGCCGCTGTTCGGCCGCCCGACACTCGGCGCGTGGCTCGCCTACGGCCTCGGCAACGAGTCGCGCGACCTACCCGCTTACGTCGTGCTGCACGCGGGACGCGGCTCCAGCGCGGGCGCGAGCGCGTGGACGAGCGGCTTTCTGCCCAGCACTTACGCCGGCGTGCTGTTCCGTAATCAAGGCGACCCGGTGCTCAACCTCGGCAACCCGCCGGGCTTCACCGCCGAGATGCAGCACCTCGGCCTCGACGCCATCGGCGACTTGAACCGCCTGCGCCACAAACACGTCGCCGACCCGGAGATCGCGTCGCGCATCGGCGCCTATGAACTCGCCGGCCGGATGCAGGCCGCGACGCCCGAACTGATGGACTTGAGCAAAGAATCGCAGGCCACGCTCGACCTCTACGGCGTGGGCCGGAAGTCGCGCGAAAACCCCGGCGGACGCGGCGGCGGGCCGGAGACTTACTCGACCTTCTCCCGCAACTGCCTGCTCGCGCGTCGCATGGTCGAGCGCGGCGTGCGCTTCGTCACGCTGCTGCACGCGTCGTGGGATCATCACAGCAACTTGAATCAGGAACTGCCCTTCTGCGCCGGCATGGCGGACCAACCGATCGCGGCGTTGGTGAAGGATTTGAAGCAGCGCGGCATGCTCGACGACACGATGGTCATCTGGGCGAGCGAATTTGGCCGCACGCCGCTGGGCGAAAATCGCGTGAACGACAAGGATGTTTCCGGCCGCGACCATCACCCGTTTGCGTTCTCGATGTGGCTCGCGGGCGGCGGCATCAAGGGCGGCCAGGTGATCGGCGAGACGGACGAGATCGGCTGGGGCATCGTCCGCGACCCGGTGCGCGTGCCCGACCTGCACGCGACGGTGCTCAAGCAATTCGGCTTCGACCACGAGCGCCTGACGTATCGCTTCCAAGGCCTCGACTTCAAGCTGACCGGCTTCGAAGGCGCGAAGGTCGTTGGCAAGATGCTCGCCTGAGGTCTAGCGCCGCCGCTTGCGCGCGCCGAAGAAGTAACCGCCGCCGATGCGCGCCATCTGCACCTTGCGCTCGTGGGGCTTGGCGGCGCCGGGTTTGTCCGCCTCGAAGAGCGCCGTGTAGCGGTAGTTGAAGTCGGGCAGTTTCTCACGGGGGATGGGCCGGCCAATGTATCGCTCGATGGAGAAGACATGCATCGCGTCCTCGGCGATCATGATGGTGAAGGCGTCGCCGGTGTTCTCCGCGCGGCCGGTGCGGCCGATGCGATGGACGTAGTCCTCCGGATGCTGCGGCACGTCGTAGTTGATGACGTGGCTGACCTTGGCGATGTCCAGGCCGCGCGCGGCGATGTCGGTGGCGACCAGCACTTCGTATCGGCCCTTGCGGAACCCTTCAAGGGCTTGCTCGCGCTCGGCTTGGGTGCGGTTGGAGTGGAGGATGGCGACGGCGTGATTCGCGGCCTTGAGCGTGTGCGCGACGCGGTCGGCCCCGTGCTTGGTGCGGCAGAAGATGATGACGGAGTCGTAGTTGACCCGCTTGAGCAGTTCCAGCAACAGGTCGGTCTTCTGCATGTCGCTGACGGGGTAGATGACATGCTTCACCGTTTCGGCGGGCGAGCGGCGCGCGCCGATTTCAATCGTCTCCGGGTTCTTCATCGCCCACTGGATGAGCGTCTCAATCGCGGGCGGGATGGTGGCGGAGAAGAGCATGGACTGCCGCTCATTCGGGCACTTCTGGAGGATGCGCTTCACGTCGGGGAGGAAGCCCATGTCCAGCATCCGGTCGGCTTCGTCGAGCACGAGATGTTCAATCTGCCCGAGGTTGCAATTGCCCTGCTCCATGTGATCAAGCAGACGGCCGGGCGTGGCGACGATGACGTCCACGCCAGTCTTGAGCGCGTCGAGCTGCTTCTGGTAGCCCACGCCGCCGTAGATGACCGCGACGGTCAGATCGGTGAAGCGCGCGTAGTCACGGAAGGCGGTCTCCACCTGCGAAGCCAGTTCGCGCGTCGGCTCCAGGATGATGGCCCGCGGGGCGCGCTTGTGGGTTTGGAGGCGCGTGAGGATGGGCAGGGCGAAGGCGGCGGTTTTGCCCGTGCCCGTCTGCGCGCTGCCGATGATGTCGCGGCCTTCGAGCACGAGCGGGATGGCGCGGAGCTGGATGGGCGTCGGTTCCGTGTAGCCCATGGCCTTCACGCCTTCCAAGACTTGCTGAGATAAACCTAGTTTTGCAAACGGCATGGCGGGAGAGTGCCGGACGGCGGGCCGGAAGGAAAGGGCGAGGTTTCCTCATGACTTTGGGGCATGAAAGGTGGCCTGCACCCGGATTCACGCAGCGGTTGAGGCCTGATGCCAATGAGAGGTTAAGTTTGTGCGGCAAGCTATCGGCTGTCGGAAAACCGCGCCGACCCGCGGTCATCTGTGGTAAGTATTTTCGCGGTTACATTGCGTCCGTCAGCCGCTTCGCGTTGAGCATTTTCAACGCGCTCGGTCTTCTCATCGCCTCCCGCTCATCCGTGCCGCAGGGGAGCGGTCAGCGAAAAGGTGTTGGGCAGATGGCGGATTTCCCGGACCGCGCCATCGGCGAGCAGCACCTCGACGATGTCGAAGCGGATTTTCACCTGCGGTTTCTTCAGCAGGGCGAGGTAGTCCATCGCGGCCTGCGAGAGCAGCCGCTGCTTGCGCGCGTTCACGGCGGCGGCGGGGCGCGTCCACGTCTCGGAGGAGCGCGCCTTGACCTCGATGAATACGAGGCAGTCGTCTTCGCGGAAGACCAGGTCGAGCTCGCCGCGCGTGGAGCGGAAGTTGGCGGTGAGGAATTTCAGGCCGCACGCCTGCAAGTGCGCCTTGGCCGCGCGCTCGCCGAGCTTGCCGCGCCGGAGGTGCTCCGGTTCGTCAGTCGCCGCGAAGGCCTTGAGCTTCTGCCAGAGTGTTTTCACTTGTTGAGAAAATGGTATCGGCAACCCCGGCAGGTTCAAATGAGAATGCTGGCAAGGGATAATGCCTCGGCTCCCTCCTTGACCGGACGCCGGCATCAATCGCTTCAGCCGACCGCACAGCGAGGGTCGCCACGCCAAGGCGGAGGTTGACCGGAGGAGGGTTTTCATTAGCTTCACCCCATGCCAATCGTGACCTGCCCATCGCCAACCGGGGCAGAAGTCCGGAGACCAGCACCCAGCCGCACCGCATGAGCAAGACCCTCTTTGAACGCATCACCGCGAAGGAGATTCCGGCCAACTTGGTTTACGAAGACGAACACGTCGTGGCCTTCCGCGACATTCAGCCGCAAGCGCCCACGCACATCCTCATCGTGCCGCGCCGGCCCATCCCCCGCATCGCTGAGGCCACGCCCGCCGACCACGCGTTGATCGGCCACCTCCTGCTGAAGGCCGCAGAGGTCGCGAAGCAAGTGGGGTTGGCCACAAATGGCTACCGCCTCGTGATCAACAACGGTCGCGATGGCGGCGAAAGCGTCCCGCACCTGCACTGCCACATTCTCGGCGGACGCCAGATGAGCTGGCCGCCGGGTTGAGGCCGACGGCGTCGCCTACTTCTTCGTCTCTTCCTTCTTCTTGAACATGTCACCACTGCCCTTGGTGAGCCCTTTGGCCGCATCGGCGGCGGCACCGCCGACGTTCTTGGCGGCGTCGGTCACGGCCTTGCCGGCTCCGCTGAGGAAGCCACCTACCGCGCCCGTGGTTTTGGTCATCACTTCCTTGAGCACGACCTTGATGACCTCCGAGGGCGACACCCCGTCAGCGCCCTGGACGATGTTGTCGAGCGTGATGACCCGCCGCTCCACCGAGGACGATTAGCCACCGACGATGTAGAGGATGAGGATGATCTTGTAGTAGGAGATGAG
>JBJTAU010000497.1:0-4016 GCA_046090965.1 Limisphaerales bacterium
GGGCGGCTTGACTCAGGGGGGATTGGAACTACTCTGCTTTTCGTCCCGCAGGGATTCAGGCAACCGCGCGTCATCCGAGCCTTCACCCTGATCGAACTTCTGACGGTCATCGGCATCATTGGGCTGCTGGCTTCGCTGCTGGTCGGCGGCGTCGCGCAGGCCAAGGCGCGGGCGCACCGCATCACGTGCCTGAACAACCAGCGCCAACTCGTGGAGGTCTGGCAGAAATACGCGGGCGACAACGACGACCGGTTGGTCCCGAACTCCAACCCCATCGGGAACGCGACCACGGTGCAGACGAACGTCCCGTGGGCGTCCGGCGGCACGCATCAGTTCTATGACACGGTGACCAATGCGATGTTCCTAACCGATCCGGCGTTCTCGGCGTTCGCTTACGCGAAGCTCAACCCGCGCCTCTACCAGTGCGGCGCGGTGAAGCACAACATTCAAGGCGTGACCATGACGCGGCACTACAGCATGAATCCTTACATGGGCACGCGCTCGGGCGGAGGGTTCGCGGCTCCGGCGGGCTTCGAGCGCTATCGGCGGCTGGCGGACATCCAGTTGCCCTCCGAACGGCTCGTTTTCGCCGAGATGAATCCCTACATCATCTGCACCACCGCTATCCGCATCAACGCCATGACGGCCGCTGCGGATGGCACCATAGCCAGCGGCGACTTCGCCACGCTGCCGGGCTTTCCGCACGGCAAGGTCACGATGGTCAGCTACGCAGACGGTCATGTGGAGCCGCAGAAAATGCTCACGCCGGAAATGGACCGTGTGTGGCCGGTGCCTTGGATCGCCGACCATCAGGGCCTGCACGCCCCCGACAACGCTGACTTCCTCTGGTTTGCCAACCACATGACCCGCGGCCAATGAAGCCCGACCATCCTCCCGCCCGGAGGCGGCCGCTGGCCTGCGCCTTCGCGCTCATCGAGCTGCTGATCGTCATCGTCATCCTCCTCGTGCTCTTGTCCCTGCTCTTGGGCGGCTTGAGTCACATGAAGGGCCGGGCTCAACGAGCAGAGTGTCAGAGCAACCTCCGTCAGATCATGCTCGCCTGGCAGAAGCACGCGAGCGACAACGATGATCGGCTCGTGCTGAACTACCGGCCGCAAACCGCGACCAACAACACCGGCGAGCTCCCGTGGGTGCAAGGCGATTACCACTACACCTACGGCAGCGTGACGAATCAGTCCTTCCTCACCGACCCCAAGCTCGCCGCCTTCGCCGGGACGATCCCCAATCCACGGGTTTACCGATGTCCCGCCGTGCGCCACGACGTGCAAGGCCAGCCGCTCACGCGCAGCTTCGGCCTTAACCAATACGTGGGCGCGGGGAACAACAGTGAGACCTTGCCTGACTACGCCGCGTTCGCGCGCCAGCACGATGTGCCGGGCCCCGCGCAGACGTTCACCTTCCTCGAGCTCAACCCCTACACCATCTGCACCAGCATGACCCGCGTGCCGATGGACACCAACCAGCCCACCGGCTACTTCCACATGCCGTCGTTCCTCCACGGCGGGCGCGCGGCCATGGCTTTCACCGACGGGCACATCGATCTTTATGGCGTGCGGGACAAGGACACCTTGCGCACCTACCAAGTGGACTGGCTGCCCGATCACGACTTCGCCATGACCAACGCCGACGTGCTCGCCCTCCGTGACCTGACCACCTACCAGAAATAATCGCGCCTCTCCCGCATGCAAAAAGTGCTCTTCTCTTTCTTCGTCGCCGTGGGCTACGTCCTGCGCTCGCTGAAACATCCGGCCACCTGGGCAGTCATCGCACTCGTCGGTGGTCTCTGGTGGTGGCGCAGTCACTCCCGCGAGGCGGCCAAGGTCGTCCATCAAGTTGCGCCCATCGAATTCAAACCGCTCGTAGTGGAGCCTGACGCCGCGGCCGCCCCCGGAAGTTCCCCAGCCAAGCCCGGGATCACCGCCGCGCCGGCGGAGGAATCTGACACGCTCGACCCCGACCCCGGGAAGCGCCCGGTGATGTCGGCCCGCGACCTCGAAGTGGCCGCGGGCCGGTTACACAAGGACAACCTCCGCCTGCCCAAGGACGCGGACGAACTCATCGCGCAGAAATATCTCGTCGGTGTGCCGCCGGCACCGCCCGGCAAGCGCTACGTCCTGGATCTCGCGCCCATCCAGATGCGGTTGGTGAGCAAATAGCCGCGCCGCTTCGTCAAGCTGCCGTGCATCGCTCGTCAGTTCGCATTCGCGCCCGGTCAACTTTCTTTTCTTGGCTGCCTGCCCTGCTGCTGGCGGTCCTCTGCGCCGCCGCGCCACCGTCACACGCCCAAACCATCGCGGCCACGACGAACGACGTGGCGCTCCTGCGCCAGATGCTCGCCACCGTGACCGCGTGGGATGCGAAGGGGAAGAAGGCTTTCGACGCGCCGGTGCTGGCCGAACTGGATGCCCAATGGCGGCGCGGTTACGACCCCTTGCTCCGCATCCGCGCGCGGGAGTTGATCCCCGCGCTGGAGAAGGCCGCGCTGGCCCGCCCGCATCTGCTCGCCGTGGCCGACGCGGTCAAGGCCGCGCGCGGCACCGTCCGCTTCGAGGGCGGCGGCCCGCAATGGCTGCGCGAGGTGGCGGGCGACGACGCGATGCATCTCTTCGACCGGCTTACGGCGATTGACCTCAACGACAAGGGCAATCCGCACGACCCGACCTACAAGCGCAACACCACCCTCAGCGACGGCTGGCTGACGAACCTTGTGAACCTGCCCGACCTTGCCTATCTCGACCTTTCCAACTCCAACATCGAAGGCCCCGGCCTCAAGCACGTCGGCGCACTGAAGAGCTTGGAGCGCCTCAACCTCACGCTCACGCTCATCACCGATCCGTGGCTGGAGCAGCTTGCCGGGCTCACGAACTTGCGCGTCATCTCGCTCGCGTCCGCAAAGTGCAGCGGTGCGGGCTACAAATTCCTCGGCAACCTGAAGCGGTTGGAATCCGCAAACTTCCACACCGCACCGGTGGACGACGCGGGTCTCGCGGGCATCAGCAAGGTGCCGAGTCACGAGCGCCTGGAGATCGTCCACACGCGCTTCACGGACGCGGGCGCGCAGGCACTGGCGAAGCTCGTGAACTTGGAGCGGCTCCAGATGGGCAGTCGCAAGGCCACCGGCGCCGCCGTCAAGCCACTCACCGGCTTGAAGAAACTTCGCGAACTGGACCTGCACGACGGTCAGGCCTCCGTCGAGGGCGTGCGCTACGCGAGCGAAATTCAGAGCCTGCGCGTGCTGCGCGTTTACGGCCCGATCAAGGACGAGGGTGCGCAAGCCATCGCGCGGGTGAAGAATCTGGAAGTCCTGCTCGTGCCGGGATCGCAGATCACCGATGCGAGCCTCGAAACCTTCACGGGGCTGACCAAACTCAAACGGCTGGAGATCAGCGGTAACAAGGTCACCGATGCCGCCGTCGCCAAGCTCAAGGCGGCGAATCCGAGCCTGGAGATCGTGCGGTGATTGTCTGGGCTGAGGTTGCACCACCTCTAGGCTTGTGCGATAAGTCCGCCGCGACCGATCCGATCGTCCAACGACCATGAAGAACCTCTTCGCCGTCCTCTGCGTCTCCGCCCTGACCTGTTTCACCGGGTGCGACCGCCAGCCGAAGTCCTCCGGCCACGGCCACAGCGGCCATCATCACGAGCCTCCGCACGGCGGGACGGCGATCGACCTCGGCGACGAGGAGGCGCATCTGGAGTTCGTGCTCGACGCGGCGGCGGGCAAGCTCACCTGCTACGTGTTCAAAGCTCACATGGCCGGCTTCCAGCGCATCACTCAGGAGACCATCGAGCTGTCCGCGACCGTGGCGGGCAAGCCCGAGTCGCTCACGCTCAAGGCCGTCACCAACGCCGCCACGGGCGAGAAGCCCGGCGACACCTCGCAGTTTGAGGCCCAAGCTGATTGGCTGAAGACAGCGAAGACCTTCGATGCGGAACTTCGGACCGTGAACGTGCGCGGCAAAGACTACGCCGCGCTCAAGTTTAACTTTCCGAAG
>JBJTAU010000498.1:0-2939 GCA_046090965.1 Limisphaerales bacterium
GGCGAAGCCGGCGGGGCCTTGGGCGACTTCGCCGCTCCACGGGACGATGTCGCCCGCGCCGCCGCGCCAGAGTTCCTCGGTGACCCACGGGCCGAAGTTCTTCATGTGCTGGTAGCTGATGCGCCAGCCGTAGTCGCCGCCCTCGACGAGGTGGAGCAGGCGGGCTTTGTCCGGGCCGGCGGTGTCGTTGTCCACGGTGAACAGATTGCCGAGCGCGTCGAAGGCGAGGCCCTGCGGGTTGCGCAGGCCGATGCAGAAGACTTCCAGCTCGGAGCCGTCTGGCTGGCAGCGGAAGACCGCGCCGGTGTCGGGCGCGATGCGGCGGAGGTATTCCGCGCTGAAGCCGGGGTGCTTCATCCCGGGTCGCAGCTCGAAGCCGCGGTCGCCGAGGCTGAAGTAGAGGCGGCCGTCGGGACCGAAGGTGAGGCCGTGGAGGTCGTGGCCGGAGACGGAGATGTGGACGCCGAGGTTGGAAGATAGGAGATGGGAGATGGGAGATGGGGTGGTGCTTCGAGGCGTTGTCTTTCCCGATTTCGCATCTCCGATCTGCAATCTCCAAAGCTCGGGGACATTGGCGAACCACACTTCGCCGTTGCGCGCGAGGATGCCGGCGGCGGGGCCAGAGACGGCGGAGTTGAAGCCGTCGGCGATGACGGTGGATTTGTCCGCGCGACCATCGCCGTCGGTGTCCTCGACGAGGCGGACGACTTCGGAGTGATTCGTCAGCGTGGCGAAGTTCGTGCCGGGGAAGAGGCGGTGCAAATGCGCTTCGCGATCCGCGACGGTGCGGCAGCTCAAGTCGTTCAGCAGCCAGGTGACTTGCTTGGTGATGTCGAAGACCGAGTTGCCCCAGCGATGCGTCTCGGCGATGAAGAACCGCCCGCGTTCATCCACGCTGAAGGCGACGGGGGTTTGCAGCAGCGGCTCGGCGGCGACGAGTTCGACCTTGAGGCCGGGCGCGACTTGGAGCTGCTTCAACTTCGCCTCGGCGGCGGCGTTGGTGGAGTGCTGGGCGACCACCGGAAGAGCGGCGCACAACAGGAGCGCGAGCAGACCACGCAATGACATGCGGACGAGTGTAGCAGGCGGCGGCAGGTTGGAAATCCTTTCGTCCGAGCGCGAGCTTGAGTTCCCGTCGGGGTTCGGCAGCATCGCGTCGTGAAAAGCCAATCGTTCCTCCGCCTCGCGCTGCTGCTGACCGCAGCTTTCCTGCTCCAACTCGCCGCCGCCGCCGCGCCGAAGCCGAACTTCATCTTCTTCCTCATCGATGACCTCGGGCGCAACGACCTCGGCTGTTACGGCAGCAAGTTCTACCGCACGCCGAACCTCGACCGCATGGCGACGCAGGGCATGAAGTTCACCGACGCCTACGCTGCGTGCCCCGTGTGCTCGCCCACGCGCGCGAGCATCATGACCGGCAAGTATCCCGCGCGATTGCACCTTACCGATTGGCTGCCGGGCCGTGGCGACCGACCCGACCAACGCCTCGCTCGCCCCATCATCAGCCAGCAGCTCGCGCTCGAGGAAGTCACCATCGCCGAGCGCCTCAAGGCGGCGGGCTACGTCACCGCGCACGTCGGCAAGTGGCACCTTGGCGGCGAGGGCTTCGAGCCAGAGAAGCAGGGCTTCGACATCAACATCGCCGGCGACCACACCGGCACGCCGATGAGTTACTTCGCGCCCTTTGGCGGCAAGGACAAGGCCGGGAAGCAGCGGTTCATGCGTGGACTCGAACAGGCGAAGGACGGCGAATACTTGACCGACCGGCTCACCACCGAGGCCGAGAAGATCATCGCGGCGAACAAGGACAAGCCGTTCTTCCTCTACTTCGCGCACTACACTGTGCACACGCCGCTCAAGGCCAAGGCCGACACCATCGCGAAGTATCCGCAGATCGCTGGCAAAGCGGGTCAGCAGACCAATGCCATCTACGCCGCGATGGTCGAGAGCATGGATGACAGCATCGGGCGCATCCTGAAGCAACTCGACGACCTCAAGCTCGCGGATCACACCTACGTCTTCTTCACCTCGGACAACGGCGGCCTTGCGACGATTGAAGGGCCGAGCACGCCGTCCACGATCAACTCGCCGCTGCGCGAGGGCAAAGGCTGGCTCTACGAAGGCGGCATCCGCGTGCCCTTGCTGGTGCGTGGACCAGGCATCGCGCCGGGCAGCACGGCGACGAACGCGATGAGCAGCGTGGATTATTTTCCAACTATTCTGGAACTCGCAGGACTGCCGCTAGTCGAGGGTCGAGAGTCGAAGGTCGAGGGCAAGGCTCCAACTCCGGCCGCCCTTGACCTAATCGACGGCGTGACCCTCGCGCCGTTGCTCAAGGGTGGACCGGCGCCCGAGGCACGCCCGCTCTTCTGGCATTACCCGCACTACGCGAACCAAGGCGGCAAGCCCGGCGGTGTCATCCGCGAAGGCGACTTAAAGCTCATCGAGTTCTACGAGACGGGCCGCGTGGAACTCTTCGATCTCAAGTCAGGCGAGAACCGCAACCTCGCCGAAGAGCCCGCTCACGCCGCGCGCGTGAAGGCCATGGTCAGCAAGCTCGACACTTGGCGCATCAAGGTGGGCGCGCAGATGATGTTGCCAAATCCGAATTACCATCCCAGCCCGCAGGCCGCGAACGGCACCATCACGATGCTCGGCAAGGATGCGGACGTGCATGGCGCGATGCTGCGCTTCGAGCCGCTGCCACACAAAAACACGCTCGGCTTCTGGATCAACCCGAACGACTGGGCGAGCTGGGATTTCGAGGTGGTGAAGCCCGGCAAGTTCACCCTGGAAATCACCTACGGCTGCGGCAACGGCAGCGGCGGCAGCGAAGTCGAGTTCGCCGTCGGGCCGCAGAAACTGCTGTTCAAGGTGGAGCAGACCGGCGGCTTCCAAGCCTTCGTGAAGCGCGACATCGGCGAGCTGACCTTCGAGAA
>JBJTAU010000499.1:0-14909 GCA_046090965.1 Limisphaerales bacterium
ATCGAAGTCGTCGAAGCGCGTTCCACCCATGTCGGCGGGCGTGATGGTGGAGGTCTTGACGTAGTATTGTTCCGCTTCTTCCGGCGACACGGGGACGAGCGCATGGCCGAGGTAGAAGGTCTCGGCCTCGCGTGCCTCATCGCCGGGCTCACCGTCCACCATCAGCACGCGAATCTCGCGGATGGCGCGCACGGCCAGGGTGCGGGTGTCGTCGCCGGGGAATCGATCCGCCGGGATGCGCGCGGTGATGTTGTGCCAGCCCTCGGTCTTGAGGCGTGTGTTGAGCGGGACGCTGCGGGTGCCGCCGGGCGGGATGTTCGGGATGACGACTTCATCGGCGGACGCGCCGTCCACGAGCAGCGCGACCTTGATGTCCTTGGCTTCCTGCTTGCCGTAGTTCGCGACCTGCGCCTCGAAGCGCAGCGGGCGGTTGAGCGGCGCGAGTCCGCTGCTGAGGACCAAGCCGCTGACGCCAAGGTTGCGCTCCTCGGAGTCGCTGACGAGGACGAGGTGCGCGGAAACCTGATGCTCGCCGGTCTGCTCCTTCGCCGCCTTCAACGTCTTCTGGATGTCGCCGAGCTGCCGCCAACCCGCGAGCTGGCCGTCGGTGATGAGGTAAATTTCTTTGCGAATGGCGGAACGGCCCTTGAGCGTTTCGAGCGCCTTTTCAATGGAAGGGAACAGGTCGGTCGCGCGGTCGGAGAGCGGCGCTTCGCGGACGGTCTTGCGCGCGAGGTTGAGGTCGTGAGTCGGCTCCTTGATGACTTCCTTCGCGATGTCGGACGCGAGGATGACGGCGGCGGCGGAACCGGACGGCAGCGCGTCCACGGCCTGCTCGGCGATTTTGCGCGCCTTGTCGAAGCGCGTCTGGACGCCGTCGGAGACGCCCATGCTCGCGGAGTTGTCGAGGACGATGACGGCGGTGACCTTCGACTGGCCGAAGACATCGTGCGTGCTCGTGCGCATCGCGGGCCGCGCGACGGCGAGCGCGAGCAGGGCGAGCATGAGGCAGCGGAGCGCGAGGAGAATCATGTCCTCGACGAGCATCCGGCGCTGGTTTTTCTCGGTGGAGACTTTGACGAAGCGCATCGCCGCCCAGACGACGCGCTGGAAGCGGCGACGGTTGAGCAGATGAATGATGATGGGCACGGCGATGGCGCCGGCACCGAACAGCATGAAGGGGTTGAGGAAGCTCATCGCATGGCCTCCAAGAATTCCTCGTCCGTCACTTTGGCCTGACGGAGCGCACCCCGCAGTGTGCCCGGGTCAATTTCGCGATGCATCGGAATCACGCAGACATCCCCGCCGCGTCGCAGCACGGCGTGACTGCCGCGTTGACGCACCTTCACAAAGCCCAGTCGGCTGAAAGCCTTCAGAGCCTTGACTCCAGAGATGAGGGGGAGCTTAGGCATCGGCCAGTTCGAAGGTGGTCAGCATCGCCCGGCCGCGAATAGGGCGAGGGCTTTCCTCCAGATAGAGTTCCGTGGCTTCACGCAGATTCGTCAGCGCCTCCTCAACAGTTTTGCCTTGGCTGGTGGTGCCGGTCTCGGGGTTGTAGGCCACGAGCCAGCGCTTGGTTTCGCCCGGGTAGATAACAGCGGAGAGTGTTTTCATGGGCTTACTTTACTGAGGTCTTCAACCGGAACGCCAGATAGCCGCTCAACACCTCATGCAGCGGCTGCGCCGTGTTCACGGGCACGAAGTGGACATGGTTCTTCTCGCAGCCGGAGCGCAGCGGTGAACGGAAGCGCTCGACTTCGGCCTGGTAGCTGGCGCGGATTTCCTGCGGGCGGGTGAGGATGTTCGGGATGGCTTCGAGGCCGACGAACTCGACGAGGCCGTTGAACTTGAACTCCAGTTCCGCCGGGTCCATCAGGTGGAACACGACGACTTCGCTGCCGCCGAAGCGCAGGTGCTGGATGCCTTCGAGGACTTTTTCCTCGTCGTCGAAGAGGTCGCTGATGATGACCACGATGCCGCGCCGACGGACTTGCCGGGCCATTTCGTGCAAGATGGCAGCGATGTTCGTCTGCCGCTCCGGTTGGAAGCCGGCCAAGGTGGCCAGCACCTTGTGAATCATCGCGTGGCTGTTGCTGCGCGGCAGATACTCGCGGGTTTCGTTGTCGAAGATGTCGAGCGCCACGGCGTCGCGCTGGTGAAGGATGAGGTAGCTCAGGCACGCGGCAAGCATCTTGCCGTAGGCAAACTTGGTGTAGCCGGTGGAGCCGTATTTCATGGACTCCGAACCGTCGAGGAGGATGTGCGCGACGTAGTTGGTCTCCTGCTCGAACTGCTTGATGTAATAGCGGTCGGTGCGACCGAGGACTTTCCAGTCGAGGTAGCGGAGGTCGTCGCCGGGGGCGTATTCGCGGTGCTGGGCGAACTCGATGGCAAACCCGTGGTAAGGCGACTTGTGCTCGCCCGCCATGTAGCCCTCGACGAGGTAGCGCGCGTGCATCCCGAGCGTCTCGGCGCGGGAAATCGCGACGGGGTCGAGCAGCGTGGCGAGGGTGGCGGCGTCCATCAGGGGGAATTGCGAATTGCGAATTGCGAATTGCGAACGAACCGCCCGCAGTCCGGTTCAAGCTTGGCGCACGGGGAGCGATTCGTCATTCGACATTCGGCCTTCGACATTTCAGCCGACTTTCTGGTCCTTCGGAATCGCCTCGAGAATCTTCTTCACCACGTCGTCGGCGGTGATGCCTTCGCTCTGGGCGGCGAAGTTCGGGATGATGCGGTGGCGGAGGATGGGCGGCGCGACGGCAGCCACGTCGTCGCAGCTCACGTGGAACTGGCCACGCAGCATCGCGCGGGCTTTCGCCGCAAGGATGAGGTTGAGGCTCGCGCGCGGACCGGCACCCCACGAGAGGAATTTCTTGCAGTAGTCGTTCGCCTCGGGGGTCTTGATGCGCGTCACTCGGACGATGCGCTCGGCGTATTGATAAACGTGCTCGGCCACGGGCATTCGACGGACGGTGGCCTGGAGTTCGAGGATGTCCTCCTCGGTCAGGACGGCCTCGGGCTTCGCCGTCGGCGCGCCGGTGGCCATTTTCATGATCTGGAGTTCCTCCGCCGTGCTCGGGTAGTCCACGGTGATCATGAACATGAAGCGGTCGAGCTGCGCCTCGGGCAGCGGGTAAGTGCCTTCCTGCTCAATCGGGTTCTGCGTCGCGAGGACGAAGAACGGGTTGGGCAGCGCGTGGTCCACGCCGGCGACGGTGACTTTGCGCTCCTGCATCGCCTCGAGCATCGCGGCCTGCGTCTTAGGTGGCGTGCGGTTGATTTCGTCGGCCAGGATGATGTTCGAGAAGATGGGGCCTTTGAGGAAGCGGAACACCCGCTCGCCGCTGGTTTGGTCCTGCTGGATGACTTCGGTGCCGGTGATGTCGCTCGGCATGAGGTCGGGCGTGAACTGGATGCGCTTGAAGCCGAGGTGCAGCGTCTGCGCAAGCGTCGAGACGAGCAGCGTCTTCGCAAGGCCGGGCACGCCGACGAGCAGCGCGTGGCTGCGCGTGAAGATGGCGATGAGCGCCTCCTCGACGACGTCCTCCTGGCCGACAATCACCTTGCCGAGTTCACGCCGGATGGCGGCGCTGGCGGTCTTGAGCTTTTCGAGCGCCTGTAAATCCTTGTCTCCCGCGAGCGTCGCGGACGTTTCAGTTGTCGTCATCGTTTGAACCTTTCAGTTGACCGTTACCGGCACCGGGAACACGGCGCATTTCACGCCACGGCATTTGGTTTGGCGAACTTAAATCCGCGCCGGGTTGCGGACGCGGGGTTTCCCGCTGCTATTCAGGAAGCGCCGACGCGGAGTGAGAGGCGCGGGCGGAGCGGCGGGTTACGCGTGAACCGCGCCGGGGCGAAGAAACTGCTCCGCTGCATGGTCGGCGAAGCGCAGACCGCGTGGAGTCAGCTTAAAAAACTCGGTTGTGCGTTCACCGAATCCTTCCGCGACCAGCGTGTCTATGTCCGTGCTCCAATGCTCGCTCAGGTCGAGGCCGGTGACATCGCGGAACTCCTTGAAGCCCCAGCCCACGTTCATGCGCAGCCCGAATGCGGCCGTCTCGCCCGCACGCGCGAGCGGCGACAGTTCCTCGCGCGACTCGACGGCGCGGACGCCCCGCTCCAACTGCTCGCAGTAGAGCTGCGTGTTCGACCAGTTCTTCGTCCGCACGCCGCGCACGTAGCCGGTCGCGCTCGGGCCGAGGCCGTGGAATTGTCCGCCGCGCCAGTAATTCACGTTGTGCCGGCAGGCGAAACGTGGTGCGTGGTGCGTGGCGCGTGAGTCAGGCAGAGCGCGGTCGGATTCATTCACGCACCTCGCACCACGCGCCACGTCGCGCGCAAAGTTCGCCACTTCGTATTGCACAAAACCCGCCTCGCCCGCCGTCGCGACAAGTTCTTCAAACATCGCCTCGGTGAGTTCTTCGTCCACGTCGAACTCGCCCGCCTTGAGTTGCTCGAAGAGCGGCGTGTCGTCCTCGTAGATGACTTCGTAACACGAGAGATGCTCGCTGCCGAGCGCGAGCGCCTCGCGGAGCGTCGCGCGCCAGAGGTCCATCGTCTGCGTGGGGATGGCGAACATGAGATCCACGTTCACGTTTGCAAAACCCGCGGCGCGGAGGGTGTCGAAGGACTTGAAGACCTGCTCGCGGCTGTGGATGCGCCCGAGCCGCTCCAGCAGCCGCTCGTCCAGCGACTGCACGCCCATCGAGACGCGGTTCACGCCGAAGTCGCGGAGCAGCTTCGCCTTGTCGGCGGAGACGGTGGCGGGGTTGCACTCGACAGTCCATTCCTCCGCGCCGAGCAGGCCGAGGCGCTCGAAGGCTTTCAGGATTTGCTCCCACTGCTTGAGATTCAGCAACGACGGCGTGCCGCCCCCGAAGAACACTGTGCGCGGCTTCACCTCATGCGCGATCAATTCCAGTTCCCGCACGAGCGCACTCACGTAACGCCCGACCAAGTCCTCCCTCGGCACGGCGGAGTAAAACGCGCAATACTCACACTTGTGCGCGCAGAACGGGACGTGGAGATAGAGCGAACTAATTGGTCCAAAGTCCAAGGTCGGGGACGCGCGGGTGCGGTCACCGACGGTGACTTTGGACTTTGGACTTTGGACTTTGGACCCAGCCTCGGTCACAACCGCAAATGCTCCCACAAGTCCGCCGGCTGGAGCCGCAGGTTGATGTAGAACGGACCAAACTCACCGAACCGTGCGCTGACTTCGTCGAAGCGCATCTCGTAGATGATTTCCTTCACCGCATCGAGCTGGTGTGCGATGAGCGTCACGCCCCATTCATACTCGTCCATGCCGGTGGAGCCGGTGATGAGCTGCGAGATGCGGCCGGCGAACTTGCGGCCCGTCTTCGCGTGGCTGGCCATGAGCTTCTTCCGCGCGTCGAAGTCGAGCATATACCAGTTGTCGGCGAGGTCGCGCTTCTTGGTCATGCCGTAGAAGCACATGATCTCCCAGTCCTCCAGCTCGGGGTTGAGGCGGTAGTGCTTGTATTCGTCGTTGCGCTTCTTGGCGGCCGCGAAGGCCTCGTCGAACTCCGGCGTGCCGGGCTGGAGCTTGCGCTCGCCGTGCTGAATCATCCGCTTCAGGTCGTCATCCGTCGTCACGTATTCCGGCAGCTCGGTGACGCTGAGGTAGGAGTAAACCAGTTGCAGCGCACCCGCTGGGAAGGCCAGTTCCACCTCGCGCTGCATCGCACTGAGTTGCTGCAACTCTGCGGCGTATATCATGAACCCAACGTCCGCCTTGCCGCCGACGCCCGCATACGTGCAGACGCGAGGCGCGGCGGGACCGGTGAACTTCTTCGCGATGCCGTCGAGCCGGTCGCGTGTGGCGGCGGATTCACCTGCGGGCAACGCGGCCCAGCGGACACGGTCCACGCGGAAGAACAGGTGCAGGACGTGGATGCCTTGGGTGAGCTTGGTGGAGGGGATGGGCATGGTGCGGAAGTAATCAGTGTTCAGTAATCAGTGGGAGAAGCGTGGCCGAGGTTGCGCAGCGCAATCAACTTTCAACTTTCAATCTTCAGCTCTCAACTTCACCTCACTCCACCGCCATCGCCTGGTCGAGCATCGCGGGGAGCTGCGCGAGGATGGACTCGTCGCTGGCGATGAGCGTCGCGCCGGCGGCGAGCGCGGCCTTCTGCAACTGCTCGTGCCCGGGACTGCTGAAGGCGAGGATGGGCAGGTGTGCGGTGCCGGCGGTGTCCTTGAGCGACTTGATGGCGGCGAAGGCGTCCGTGTTCTTCAACTCCAAATCCACGAAGACCACCAGTGGCTTCTCCTGCTCGGCGGTGGAGGCGAGCGTCGTGGCGTCGGTGAGATGTTGGATGCGGTAGCCCTGGTCGCGCAGCTTGTTGCCGAGCGCGCTGCCGGGCAGCAGGCGTTCGTAGAGGAGCAAGGCGAGCGGACTTGTCACGCGGGCGAGAGTGGGGAGCGGCGGCGGAATTGAAAAGCGAATTGAGCAAGCCGTGATGCGTAATGCGTAAAACGTAAGGAAGTCGGTATTCGGACACCTGCTTACGCGTTACGCATTACGTTTTACGCGCCCCGCCCGTTTGTGTTCCCATCCCCGCATGGCAACCGTCCGTCTCTCCGACATCGTCCGCCACTGCGACCAACTTCTCCGCACCGCCGAAGTGCAGGATTGGGACCGCGCACACAACGGCCTCCAAGTCGAGAACGACGGGCACATCACGCGCATCGCGGCGGCGGTGGATGCGAGCCTCGCCACCGTGAGGCTCGCCATCGCGGCGCAGGCGGACCTGCTCATCGTCCATCATGGGCTGTTCTGGAGCGACACCGTGCCGTGGACGGGCAAGCGCCGTGAGCTTCAACGCCTGCTCATCGAGCACAACCTCGCCATCTACAGCTCACACCTGCCACTCGACCTGCATCCGAAGCTCGGTAACAACGCGCAACTGGCGGCCGCGCTCGGCTTCAAGAAACTCACGCCGTTTTTCTTCACGAAGGGAGCGCGCATCGGGCTCCAGACCGCGGCGAACATTTCTCGTGACGCACTACTGGCCAGGCTCACACGCGCGACGGGTTTTCCCGCGAAGCTGCTGCCCGGCGGCGCGGCGCAATGTCGGCGCATTGGCATCGTGACCGGCGGTGCCGGTGCTGAGTTGAAGCAGGCGGCGGCGGAAGGCGGGGACACCTTCATCACCGGCGAAGGGCCGCACTGGACCTTCGCACTCGCGGAAGAACTTGGACTGAACGTCCTCTACGGCGGGCACTACGCGACCGAGACCTTCGGCGTGAAGGCGCTGGCGGCGCATCTCGCGCGCAAGTATGGCCTGCCATGGAGTTTCCTGAATCATCCCACGGGGCTTTGAGCTGGCCGTCCTGTGCAACTGCTGGACCTCACCTTGCCCACGCCGGCGGAAACTCTGGCCGGCGACGAAGCGTTGTTGAACTCGTGTGAGGCCTGCGGCGGGAGCGCGCTGCGCTTCTGGGAAAGCCCGACGCCGTTTGTCGTTGTCGGCTACGGCAACATCGTGGCGAGCGAAGTGAACTTGCCGGCGTGCGGATCCGTGGGCGTGCCGGTGTTGCGCCGGTGCAGCGGCGGCGGCACGGTGCTGCAAGGCCCGGGCTGTTTGAACTACACCGTCGTGCTGGAGATCGCCCCTGAGCCCGCGCTCGCCACAGTGACTGGCACGAACCACTTCATCTTGAGCTGCCTCGCTCGCGCGCTGTCGCCGTTGCTCGACAACGCCGTCACGGTGCAGGGCGACACCGATCTGGTCTGGCGTGGCCGCAAGTTCTCAGGCAACGCCCAGCGGCGGCGGCGCACGCACCTGCTCTTTCACGGCACGGTGCTGTTGGGCATGGACTTGTCGCTCGTGGAGAAGTTTCTGCGCCCCCCGTCGCGCGAGCCAGCCTACCGGCAGGCGCGCTCGCACGAGGAGTTCATCGCGAACCTCCCGTTGTCGCGCGACGCGGTGAAGCGCGCGCTGGCGGAAGCATGGCAGGCGAACGTGACGCAGGCCGCGTGGCCCGAGGCGGAGACGCAACGGCTGGTCCGCGATTACTACTCGCGGGCCGAGTGGAACCAGCAGCGGTGAGCGGTTGCGAGCCGGGACACCGATCGCTACCGTCAGCGCCGTCCGAAGCCGCCGCATCGTGAAACTCGTCACTGTCCAACTCGCTGCCTTGCTCGCGGCGCTTGTATCGTCCAGCGGTGCCACTCGTGCGGCGGAACAGGGCAGGGGAACAATCCACTTCGATCGCGACATCCGGCCTTTGCTGTCGGAAAACTGCTTGGCCTGCCACGGCCCGGACGCGGCCAAGCGCAAGGCCAGCCTGCGGCTCGACACTCGCGAGGGATTGTTCGGCACGGGGAAGTCCGGGGCGGTCGTCGTCACGCCCGGCAAGCCCGACGCGAGTGAGTTGCTCAAGCGCATCGCGACGAGCGACCGCAGCGAGTTGATGCCACCGTCCAAGACGGGCAAGCAACTCACGGTCGAGCAAGTCGCGTTGCTGCGCCGCTGGATTGCGGAAGGCGCGGCGTGGTCGCCGGGTTGGGCGTTCTCGACGCCGCAGTTACCCGTGCTGCCGGTGGTGAAGCAACCCGCGTGGGCCCGCAACGGGATTGATCGCTTCATCCTCGCCGCTTTGGAGCAGCGCGGCTGGCAGCCCTCGCCGGAGGCGGATCGCGTCACGTTGATTCGCCGGCTGAGTTACGACCTGATCGGCCTGCCGCCGACTCCGGAGGAAGTGGACACCTTCGTCACCGACACTTCTCCGCAGGCCTACGAGCGCGTGGTCGATCGGTTGCTGGCCTCGAAGCATTTCGGCGAACGTATGGCGCAGCACTGGCTCGATCTCGCTCGTTACGCCGACTCGGATGGCTACCACGACGATTATCTGCGCGAGATGCACGCCTACCGCGACTACGTCATCGCGGCTTTCAACCGCAACCTGCCGTTCAGCCAGTTCACCATCGAGCAACTCGCGGGAGATTTGCTGCCGAACCCAACACGCGAACAAATCGTGGCCACGGCCTTCAACCGCAACGGCCCGACCACATCGGAGAACGGCGCAGATGCCGAGGAATATCGCGTGCGCTACGCCGCCGAGCGCGTGAGCACGACGGCGACGGTGTGGCTCGGCCTTTCGCTCGCGTGTGCCGAGTGCCACGACCACAAATACGACCCGCTGACCGCGCGCGACTTCTACCGGATGTTCGCATTCTTCAACCAAGTGCCGGGCAATCCACTGGCGAACGGTCCGGCGGCCCAGCCCATCCTTCCGATCATTCCGCCGGGCATGGCGACCCGGTTCAAGGCGGCCGAGGAAGCCCACCAGCAGGCGCGCGCCACGCTGCTCAAGCTCTATTACGACGTGCGCCCAGACTGGGACCGGGCGCAAGCGGTGTGGGAATCGCAGTTGCGCAAGGCGAAGATTGAAGCGCCGCGCCTCGGCGACTGGCGCCGCGCCGGTCCCTTTGACTTGCCGCACGAGGACACGGCGAAGCCGGCTCCGCCCGCGCTGGGTTGGAAATGGGAGTTGTTGAAGCTGGCCGAGACGAATGACGTGAAGCTCGCCGTCGGTGTCGGGGTGTGGTGGCTCCAACGCGATGTGGTGGCGTCGGTGGACACACTGCTGCGTGGTCGCGTGGGGAGCAACACCGCCGTGCGCGTGTGGCTCAACGAGCAGTTGCTGCACGACAGCGCGCGGGACGCCGAATGGCCGGGCGCTATGCGGCTCTTCAACCTGCGCGTGCCGCCGGGCCGGCATCGCCTCCTCGCGCGCATCGCGCCGCAGGCCGCGCGCGGTGAAGTGTTGTTCGGCTTGGAAGAGTCCACGCTGCACCGGCAGCGGTTGGCGGGCTTTCAGGCGAACGTGCTGGCAATTCCGCTGGCGCAGCGGGCGACGAACGATCTGACCGCCGTGCGCCGGGTTTTCCGTGAACTGCATTACCCCGAACTCGACGGGGCACAGGTGGCGGTCGAGGTGGCGACGGATGAACTCCAGATTGCCGGCAGAGGCACGTCGCGCCTGCGCGTGATGGCCGATGCGACAAACCGTGTGCCGACGCACGTCCTCATGCGCGGCGATTTCCGCCGGCGAGGTGAGCCGGTCACGGCGGCGATCCCGGCGGTATTCGGCACGCTGCCCGTGGGAGGCGAAACGAACCGCCTCGCGCTCGCACACTGGCTTGTGTCGAGGGAGAATCCTCTCACCGCGCGTGTCACGGTGAACCGCTTTTGGCAGATGATCTTCGGCAACGGGATCGTGAAATCGTCCGAAGATTTCGGTGCGCAGGGCGAGCCACCGTCACATCCCGAGTTGCTCGACTGGCTGGCCATGCGCTTCATGGACGACGGCTGGGACGTGAAGGCGACGTTGCGGCGCATCGTGTTGAGCGCGACGTATCGGCAGGCTTCGGGAGCGGGAGAAAGTAATCAGTATTCAGTGTTCAGTAAACAGTCGGCAGCGGCGCGCACCACTGAAAACTGGAAACTGAATGCTGAACACTTTTCCGCTCTACGCGCCGGAGATCTCGAAAACCGTTTGCTCGCGCGTGGTCCCCGCTTTCGCCTGCCGGCCGAGTTCATCCGCGACACCGCGCTGGCCGCGAGCGGGTTGCTGGATCGCAATCGCGCTCCGGAAGGCCGCAGCGTGCTTACCTACCAGCCGGGGCCGGACTTGTGGCGGGAGTTCGCGTTCGGCGAGAGCCTGAAATACATCCAGGACCACGATGGAGAGCTGTATCGGCGCGGTGTTTATATGTTTTGGAAGCGCTCTGTCCTCCACCCGTATCTCGCCGTGATGGACGCGCCGACGCGCGATGTCTGCACCGCGCGCCGTCCGGTCACGAACACGCCGACGCAAGCCTTGGCGCTGCTGAACGAAACGCTGCTCCTCGAATGCGCCCGCGTGCTGGCGCAGCGGCTCTTGCTCGCGGATGAACTTGACGACGCGGCCCGTGCGCGCCGCGCCTTCCGCCTCGTGCTGGCGCGCGCGCCCTCCGAGCGCGAACTCGCCACGCTGCTCAGGTTGCACACCGACTCGCTCCGGCACTACCAATCCGATCTCGCAGCGGCGAAGAAGCTCGTGGCGATCGGCGAGTTTGAGCGGCCAGCGAAACTGGATGTGGCCCAGCACGCCGCGTGGTTCTGTGTCTGCAACGCGCTCTTCAACCTCGATGAAGCCCTGACCAAGGAATGACCCACCCCGCCGACAACTGCTCTGACTTGAGCCGCCGCCTCTTCCTGCGACGCGGTGCGTTCGGCTTCGGTGCGCTGGGATTCCTTCAGGCGGCGGGCGCGTTGCGCGCGGCCGCGGCTCCCGCACCGCGTGGTGTGCTCAAGGAGTTCCACGTTCCCCCGCGCGCCAAGCGCGTCATCTTCCTCTTCATGGGCGGCGGGCCGTCGCAGTTCGAGACGTTCGACCCGAAGCCGAAGTTGAACAAGCTGTGGGGCCAACCCATGCCCGAGAGCCTCACCAAGGGCGAACGCGTCGCGCAGTTGCAGGGCGCGCCGCTGGTCATCCTCGGCACGCACCGGAAGTTCGCTAAGTCCGGCCGCGCGGGCGTCGAGGTGAGTGACTTGCTGCCGCAGATGCGCAAGGTGATGGACGAATTCACGGTCATCCGCTCGATGCAGACCTACGCCAACAATCACGACCCCGGTGTGACCTTCATGCAGACCGGCCACCAGCTTCCCGGCCGTCCCGCGATGGGCGCGTGGCTCTCCTACGGTCTCGGCAGCGAGAGCGCGAACCTGCCGGCCTACATGGTGCTCCTCTCCGGCCAAGGTCAGGATCAAAACGTCAAGGCGCGTTACTGGACCAGCGGCTTCCTGCCGACGATTCATCAGGGCGTGCAGCTCCGTTCACCCGGTGAACCAGTCTTCTACCTCGACAATCCGACGGGCATGAACAGCGCCGTGCGCCGCCGCATCCTCGACAGTGTGCGCGAGCTCAACCAGGCCCGGCTCGACACCGTCGGCGATCCCGAGATCGCCACGCGCATCGCGCAATACGAGCTGGCTTACCGGATGCAGACCAGCGTGCCCGAGTTGACCGATCTCGCGCGCGAGCCGAAGTCCGTCTTCGATCTCTACGGCGATGACGCGCGCAAGCCCGGCACCTTCGCCGCAAACTGTCTGCTCGCGCGCCGCCTCGCTGAACGCGGCGTGCGCTTCATTCAGCTCTATCATCGCGGGTGGGATCACCACGATGGGATTCAGGGCCGGATGATTCAGGAGTGCAAAAAGATCGACCAACCCTGTGCCGGCCTCCTGCGCGACCTCAAGCAACGCGGCTTGCTCAAGGACACTCTGGTCGTCTGGTCCGGCGAGTTTGGCCGCACGCCGATGGCACAGGGCGATGCGAAGTCCGAGAGCTACGGACGCGATCACCAGATGCGGGCGTTCACGTCGTGGGTTGCAGGCGGCGGCTTCAAGGCCGGTGCGGTCCACGGAGCCACGGACGAGTTCGGCTACACGGTGACGGAGAACCCGGTCCACGTGCACGACCTGCACGCGACGATGCTGCACGCGCTGGGCATCGATCACCTGCGGCTGACGTTCAAGTTCCAAGCCCGCGAGCACCGGCTCACGGACATCGCCGGGAAGGTTGTGTCGGGGCTGCTCGCGTGAGCTGGGAGGACCGAGCTGCTGGTCGGCTTGGGCGGGATTTGCGAATCGAGGCCGCGCGGCAGCGCGGCCCTACCATCAGCTCAGACTTCGACTCTGCCTTCGAAGGAGAAGTCCGCCGGGCCGTTGAGGCGCACGTCGGAGAAGCCTTCGCCGCTCGGCGCAAAGCTAACTTCTAAAGTGTCGCCGCCTTGCACGAGGACTTTGACGGGGGAAGTGAAGCCGTGGACGCGCGAGGCGATCATTGCTGCCGCGCTTACGCCGGTGCCGCAGGCGAGCGTCTCGCCCTCCACACCACGCTCGTAAGTGCGGACGCGAATGTGGTTCGGCCCGAGCACTTGCGCGAAGTTGACGTTGGTGCCCTTGGGTTTGAAGTGGGCGTGGTAGCGGACTTCGGCCCCGACTTGGTTGACCATTGCCTTGTCGGCGTCGGGGACGAAGAGGACGGCGTGCGGGACGCCGGTGTTGAGCGAGTGGATGGCGGCGGGGCCGGCGGCGAGCGGAACTTCCTCGTTGAGGCGCAGGCTGTGCGGAGCGGTGAGATTCACGGTCACGCGCTCGCCTTGGAAGGTGGCGGTGATGACGCCCGCGACGGTCTCGAAGGTGATGCGGTCCCTGGCCCCGGTGACACGTTGGATATAGCGGGCGAAGCAACGAGCGCCGTTGCCGCACATCTCGGCGCGGCTGCCGTCGCTGTTCCAGAATTCCCACGCCCAGTCGGCCTTCTCGGACTTGCACGGGACGAGGAGCATGAGTCCATCTGCACCGATGCCGCGCTGGCGGTGGCAGAGGTGGGCGACATGCTCGGGTGTGAGGCGGATGTTGCCGGCACGGTTGTCGGCGAGGATGAAGTCGTTGCCGGCGCCGTTCATCTTGGTGAAGTCCAAAATCATCGCGCGGGAAGGTAACGGTGCACCGGGGCGGTGCAAGCGACAAAACGTCCCGCTGCGCACGGCTTGCCAATCACTCCGCTTCCCCCTACAACGGCAGCACGTAGACCAATCTGAAACCCAAAGCCTAGTAGCGGCTCCTCCCCGCGCCGCAGCCAATCCAACACCTCATGAAGCTCAACCACTCGCTCGCCTGTTTCTACGCCGCCGTTGTGCTCGCACTGCCCGTCCGCGCCGCCGTGCCACCCGCGGAGAAGCTACTGCCCGCCGACACGCTGGTCGTGCTGACCGTTCCCGATTGGGACAAGGCCGCCGCCGCCGCGAAGGAGTTCCCGTGCACGCAGCTCTGGAACGATCCGGCGATGAAGCCGTTCACCTACAAGTTTGAAACCAAGCTGCGGGCGATGATCGGGCAGGACGACAAGAACTTTGCCCACGACTGGGCGGAGTTCAAACCGTTGCTCGGCGGGCAGATCACGTTCGCCGTCGTCCGCAACGGCTGGCAGGGCGAGCCTAATTCCGCGCCGGACCCGGTCGTGCTCATTGACGTGAAGGACAAGGCCCAGCAGCTCAAGGATTTCATCGAGAAGTGAGAGAAGCGCGACGCCGACGCGGGTAAGACCATCCAGCGCGAGACCGTGCGCGGCGTGAAATTTGCCCGCACCTTGCCAAAGGATGGCGCAGAGGACGGGGCAAAGAAGAAGTCCCAGCCCTATGTCGGCCTGTCCGGCTCGCTGCTGCTCATCAGCGAGAGCACGAAGGCGCTGGAGAAGATTCTGGCGCGGCAGGACGGCGCGGGAGCGGGGTTGGATGAAGACCCGGCCTTTGAGCGCGCCCGCACGGCGTTGGGTCGTGAGGCCCACGCGTTCGGCTGGGTGAACGCGAAGGCGTTCCTGGACGTGCTGGCGAAGCTGCCCGTCGGGCCACAGGACGGCAATCCGCTGGGGGTTGCCCCAGGCCGCATCATGGACGCCATCGGACTCGGAGGCGTGGAGGGCCTGGTGATGGCCGCGCGGCAGGCGGGCGAGGGCACGCAAGTGGAAGTGTTCGTGCAATCGCCGCTGGCCAAGCGCAAGGGGCTGCTCAACATCCTCACCGTCGAGGCGAAGGAAGCCGGCCCGCTGCCCTTCGTGGGCACCGACGCGGCCAAGTTCACCCGTATCCGCCTCGATGGGAAGAAGGCCTTCGACACCCTGGAGCGCATCATCACCGACCTGAACCCCCAGATGGCAGGCGTGGTCACGCTCATGCTGGAGAACGTCGGCAAGGACAAGGATCCGAACTTCGACCTGCGCAAGCAGATCTTTGGCAACCTGGGTGCCGACTTCGTCACGTTTCAGAAATCGCCACGCGGCAACACGGCGGCGGACCTGAAGTCGCCACCGACGCTGTTCCTGAT
>JBJTAU010000500.1:0-7937 GCA_046090965.1 Limisphaerales bacterium
CGTGCTCGCCCGGACCTTGGCAGTCTACGCACTGCGCGCACAGACTCGGGGCGTTGCCGCGGGCAAAGTCCCCCTGCGCGGTACCGCTGCCGCCCGCCGGCGCGCCCGGCGAGGGAAGGGCGAGCGCCAACGTGGCGGCGAGGGCGGGGAACATTCGGCGGCTCATGGTGCGATGTGTGTTCGGACGGAGGCACAGATTGTGGACTTCAGCGTAGCCTGCCTGGGGCGCGGCGGAACGGAACTCGTTAAGGGCTTTGCTCTACTCTGTCTGGCGCGCCACGACGGCAATTCCGAAGGAAGCCAGAAGCCCAGGTCGAACTCGAAGCGAAGCGCAGGCCCGGCCCGAAGGTCAGTAGGTGACGAGGGACTTGACCGGGTAGCCCTTGAGCTTGCTACGGCCTTTGAGGAACTGCAGCTCGATGAGGAAGTGGACCTCGAGGATTTTCGCCCCGATCTTCTCCAGCAGATGGACCGCCGCCGAGGCGGTGCCGCCGGTGGCCAGCAGGTCGTCCACGAGCAGCACGCGCTCGCCGGGCTTCACGGCGTCAATGTGGATGGCCACGGTGTTGGAGCCGTATTCGAGATCGTAGCTTTGCTCGTGGGTGGAGTAAGGGAGCTTGCCCTTTTTGCGCACGGGCACGAAGCCCGCACCCAAGCGCACCGCCACGGCGCTGGCGAAAATGAAACCCCGCGCGTCAATGCCCACGACGGCATCCACATCGCCCGGTTTGTAATTGGCGCAGAGCAGGTCAATGGTCCCGCTGAAAAGGCGGCCGTCGGCGAGAACGGGGGTGATGTCCTTGAACTGGATGCCGGGCTTAGGGAAGTCCGGGACGTTGCGGATGGCCGCGGCGATGTCGGCGGTGGTGACTTTTTTGCTCATGGTCAAAGTGTCTGCGCCTCGCGCCTTTCGATCATGCGGCGCATTTTGCGGAGGGCGATGTTCTGAATTTGCCGGACGCGCTCCCGGGTGACGCCGAACTTCTGGCCGACTTCCTCCAGCGTGCGCTCCGGGCCGCCATCCATGCCGAAGCGGTAGGTGAGGATAGTGGCCTCGCGCGGCGGCAGGGTCCGGACCATGTCGCGGAGCATCGTGGTGACGGTCTTCTCCTCGAGTTGCTCGTAGGGCGTCTCGGCCTGCTCGTCCTCGATGATTTCGCCGAAGAGGTGGGAGTCCTCCCCGTCACCAACGGGAGCGTCGAGCGAGGCGGGGCGGATCGCAGCCGTGCGAAGCTGCGCCACGCGGCTAGGCGTCATGTCCATCTCCTCGGCCAACTCGTCATCGGTCGGCTCACGGCCAAATTCCTCCTGCAACTTCATGGCCACGCGGCGCATCTTGGAAATCTTGTCCACCAGATGCACGGGCAGACGAATGGTTTTGCCCTGGTTGGCAAGGGCTCGCTTGATGGATTGCTTGATCCACCACGCGCCGTAGGTGGAGAGCTTGCCGCCCTTCTTGGGGTCGAAGCGCTCGACGGCCTTCATCAGGCCGATGTTGCCCTCGTTGATGAGGTCGAGCAGCGGCATCCCGAGCCAATCGTAGTCGTGGGCAATCTTCACGACGAGGCGGAGGTTGGCCTTGATCATCTGCTCGCGCGCGGCCTTGTCGCCCTTCTGGATGCGCGCCGCGAGTTCGATTTCCTCCTGCACGGTCAGCAACGGCACCTGCCCGATCTCACGGAGGTAGAGCTTGATGGCACTTTCGCCATCGTAAGGGGTGCGGGCGCGCTCGGCGGCCTCGCTGGGCGACGGCAACTCCGCGCGCGGGACGTTGAGGGCGGGCGGTAGGGGATCAGTGGGGACGGATGGCTTGGCAGCGGCAGGCCGCGGGCGCGGGCGGAAGACGTTGAAGGCGCGCTTCGGGGCGGACTTGCGAAGGACGGCCGCGCGCTTCCTTGTCGCTTTCGCCTTGGATTTGCGCGCGGCCATGTTGAAGGCAGAGGATTCGTTAGCGGCGACGCTCGCGGCAAGGAAAATTCCCGCCGTGCGTCACGCGCGGTTCAACGCCCGAGACTTTCCAGGTGGGCGATGCGCTCCTCCAGCGGCGGGTGCGTGGAGAACAGCGCCAGGAAACCGCCGGACTTGCCGGAGATCTTCAGCGACTGGAAACCGGAATCCGCGCCTTCACTCGCGAGCTGGGGATCGTAAATCCGCTGTAAAGCGCGCAACGCGCCGACCATCTGGGCCTTGCCCGCGAGCAGCATCCCGCCGGCATCCGCACGGAACTCACGCGTGCGCGAGAACCAGGCAACCACGATGGCTCCCAGCAGGGTGAACAGAATTTCAAAGAGGATGACGAAGACCATTTGCAGGAGCGACTGGCCGAAGCTCGGGCGGTCGTCGTTGCTGCGATTGCCGCTCAACGCCCGGGCGGCGAGAAAGCCCAGCACCCGCGAGAGGAAGATCACGAATGCGTTCACGACGCCCTGCACGAGGGTCATCGTGACCATGTCGCCGTTGGCGATGTGCGCGACCTCGTGCGCGATGACACCTTCCGTCTCCGAGCGGTTCATCTGGTGCAGCAACCCGGTGGAAACGGCCACGAGCGATCGCGACTTGCTCGGACCAGTCGCAAAGGCGTTCACGTCCGGCGACTCATAGATGCCGACCTCGGGCATGGCGGGCAGGCCGGCGCGCTGCGCGAAACCATGCACCATGCGGACCAACTCACGCAGTTCAGGGTCGCTGGTGTGCGGGTCTATCACCTGCACGCCCATCATCCACTTGGCCATCAACCGGGACAGGGCCAACGAGATGAATGCCCCGCCCATGCCGAACACGAGGCTGAACACGACCATGTAGCCCAGCCAGCCATCGGTGCCCCGACGACCGCCCAAGTGCGGGAAGAAGTGCAGCACCACGCTCAGGAGGATCGTGAGCGTGATCATCACCAGCAGGTTGACTGCGATGAAGAGGAAGAACCGCTTGCCCATCTGGAAGAAGTTTTTCATGACGTGTGACTAGTTCAGTTGTTCAGATCCGTCGGTGGCTTGGACAACCTTGCCCGCGGCGCGTTCAGTTGAGCCGAACCCGTGCCAGCCGCCCAGTGGAATTCCGGCGGCGGTTTTATAGGTGATTCCACACCGGAAGCAACTGACGATTCGGAAAACTTCCCGCCACGCTGTCTCACTGCGCCCGCGCTGTCACAACTCCAGCACCTTCTCGGACTTCGTCAGGTTGCGCGCGCCGTTGCGTGTGACCAGCGCCACATCCTCCAACCGCACGCCGCCAATGTCCGGGTAATACAACCCCGGCTCGATCGTCAGCACCTGCCCCGCGCGCAGGAGATCGCGGGAATTCGCGTTAAGATGCGGCGCTTCGTGCAGGTCCAGGCCGACGCCGTGTCCGGCCGTGTGGACAAATCCTTCCATGTGACCATCCCGACGGGCGGTCGCGAAGCCGGCCTGCTTGAGCGAACCCAAAATCGCCCGGTGAACCGCGCGCCCCTCCGTTCCGTGCCGCACCAGACTGAGACCGAGTTCCTGCGCTGCCTCGACGGCGCGATACATCTTGCGCACGCCATCAGAGGCGCGGCCTTTCACCACGGTGCGGGTGATGTCGGCGTGAAAGCCGGTTTTTTGTGACCGTGGGCCGATGTCCAGGAGGATGGGTTGATTGGCGCGCAGCACGCCGTGTCCGGGATGGTTGGGGTCGCACCCTTGCTTGCCGCCGGCGACAATGGTCCGCGCCGACACGCCGCCGGCCTGCACGACTGCGGCGTCGATCACCGCGCGCAACCGGTCCGAGGTCAACGGCAGGCCGCGCCACATCAGGCGCTTGTTGCGGCCGATCTTGGCGTTCTTCAACACCTGCATTCCCTCGGCCAGGCCGACTTCCGCCATGACCAGCGCCGCGCTGACCTTTTTCACTTCGTCCGCGGACTTGAGTTCACGCTGAGGAAAAAATTCGCCTTTCACCGGTTGGACCTTCACGCCGGCGTCCCGCAACTGCCGTGCGAAGCCGAGCGGGAAATCTTCCGGGACGGTGACCTTGCGCAGGCCCTTCTCGCGCAGCACCGCCGCGGCGACGTGCGCCAAGGTCACGCGGTTGCCGCTGTCCTTGCGCAACCGCTCGGCCACGCGCGCCGCCGCGAGGATGCGACAATGGGCGGCCTGCTTGCGCGCGCGGCCCAACTCCGCGTCGCTCACGAGGAGATGACACCGGCCGCGCAGCCGCAGGTAGATGAGCGTGTCGTCCGCGAACATCCCCGCCGCGTAAAGCATGTTGGCGTCGCGCGCGCTGGCAGCGATCATCAACAGGTTGTCGGAGGGCATGGGGTTGGCACGCTAGGCAGCGACCGGAAGCTTGGCAAGTGGAAGAATGGCTGGAGGGATGTCCTGCGCTCACACGCCGAACAGCCGGTCACCCGCGTCGCCGAGGCCGGGGACGATGTAGCCCTTTTGGTTCAGCTTGCGATCCAGCGCGGCGGTGAAGATCGGGACTTCAGGGTAATGGCGGTGAACGAACTTGATCCCCTCCGGCGCGGCCAGCAGGTTCACCAGGCGCACGCGCTTTGCCTTGCGCTCCGCCATCAAGTCCAGCGCGGACACGGAGCTGCCCCCGGTGGCCAGCATCGGGTCCATGAGGATGATTTCGAAGCCGCTCAAGTCTTCGGGCAGACTCTTGTGATAGGTCATCGCTTCGAGCGTGTGCTCATTGCGCTTGAGGCCGATGAAGCCCACGCGCGCGTGCGGAATGCAGCGCAGAATCGGGTCGAGCATCCCCACCCCCGCCCGCAGCACCGGCACCAGCAGCACCTCGTGCTTGAGCTTCACGCCACGAGTTTTCTCCAACGGCGTCTGCACCGTTACGGGCTGCGTGGCAAAAGTCCGCGTGGCTTCATACACCATCAGCGCCGCCACCTCACCGAGCGCGCGGCGAAACTCTTCGGGCTGCGTCGCCCGGTCGCGGATGCGGGTGAGGTTTTGCTGGATGAGCGGGTGGGTGATGACGGTGACGTTTTTCATGGGAACTGGATTAGCCGCGAAAGAACACCAAGGACGCAGAGTCGAAACTTTCAACGTCCAACATCCAACGTTTAACCTTCAAAGGTCGAGGCTCTGCCTCTGCGCTCTCTGCCGGTTCATCTTCGTGCGGTTTGCGACCGCTTGCGGCGAACGCTACTGCACGACGTTGAACGACAGGAAATACATCCGGCCCGCCTGCAAGCGCGGAAAATCGAAGCCGAAATCCACCTTCACGCCCTTGGCATCTGACTTGCCCAGCAGCCGGAAGATGTTCCCGAAAGCGAACGGCGGCTGATATTTCACGATGTTCGCCTCCGTGATGCCCGCCAGCTTCTTCGCGCGCTTCACCGCCACGTCGAAGTTGCCCAACTCATCCACGAAGCCCAGCTCGTGCGCCTGCTTGCCGGAGAAGATGCGCCCGTCCGCGTAGGATTCCCAGTCGCTGGCCAGCGCGCGGCTGTCCTTCTCCAAACCGGCCTTCTTGTTGGCCACCTGCGACGCCGCGCGGCCCTTGCGCACGACCCCCTTGAACGTCCCGTAAGTCTCATCAATCAGTGCCTGCATCATCTCGCGCTCGCCCGCCGGGATGTCCTCGGGCCGGCGCGTGCTGCTCATCATGTCCTTGAACTTGCCGCTCTTAGAGACCTGCGGTTGGATGCCGACCTTGTCCATGAGGCCGCGGAAATTCATCCCGGACATGATCACGCCGATGCTGCCGGTGAGGGTCAGTTCGTTCGCCACGATCCATCGGCACGGCGCGCTGACGTAGTAGCCGCCCGACGCCGCGAGGCTGCCCATCTGGGCGATCACCGGCTTGCCGGACTTGTCCTGAAACTCATGGATGGCCCGGTAAATTTCATCGGAGGCCAGCACCTCGCCGCCGGGAGAATCCACCTTGAGGATGACGGCCTTGACGTGGGTGTCCTTTTCAGCCAGTTCCAACTCGTCCTTGACCCGCACGACCATGTCGCCCGTGCCGTCGAAGTCGTGGCTCGTGATGATGCCGCCGATGTCAATCGCCACGATCTTGTTGGCCGTGTCCTTGTCGGTGAGCGCATGCTCCTCGTAGAACTTCCCGTCCAGCCGGGCCATGCTGGAATGCGACCCGTGGAACTGAATCTTCCCCACCAACCACACCCCCAGCCCGCCTAACAGCACCAGCACCACGAGCCAAACCCAGCCGCGGCCCGACCGCGGTGACGGTGCTGCGGGCACGGGGGAAAGTGAGCGTGGTGGCGGGACCGGACTGGACGGCAAGGGCGGCGGTGGCGTTACCGGCGGTGGCGTGGCTGCGCTCGACGCGGGCGGCGGCGGAAAATTTTCGCTCGGTTCCATGACGCGCACGCTACTCACTATCACTAGACCGGGCAAGCGCGTTCCTCGGCCACTCCGCCCGGGCACGCGCGAAATCTTCCGGCGTGTTCAGGTTGAGGAGTTCGGTTTGCCGTCGCTGCGGGAGCTTGAGTTTCTGCGCGCGCAAGCGCTGCGCGAGGGATTGCAGGGAGCGACGCTTTTCAGCGAGCGCCTGTTCCACCAGCGGGAGACACGCCCGGTCTAAGGCAAAAGGAAACCCAGCTCCCTCGGTCGTCTGGGTGAAAACCGCCGACGCCTTCCGCTCGCCGACGCCGCGCATCAATCGGGGTGTCACCAGCGGCATGTCGCAGGAAAGAAACACCAGCCGTTCGGCCCGGCTACGTTGGAAGGCCGTCCACACCCCGCCCAGCGGCCCGCTGCGGGGCACAAGGTCGCGCCGGATGACGCGCACCGGCCAACCAGTTGCGCGGGCTGCGGCGCGCACCCAGGCCAGCAACGAGCGCCCGCCCAACTGCAACCGCGCCTTGTCTCGCCCCATGCGCGAACTGAGTCCTCCGGCCAGGATGACAACTTCCACAGCCGGCGGCTGACCGCTGACCGCTGACTGCCCACCGCGCTTGCGCTTCGCCTTCACCGAGCTGGATTTGCCGCCGGGGACGGGCCTCGCGCAACCACTTTCAGCGGAAATTTGCATTGCCACGGCGCGGCTGACTGCTAGTTTGCGCCCTCTTTTCGCCGGATTCGGCGGGAAGTAACGGCCTTAAACCAAACAGCCTCAGCCCGTGTGGGCGGGGGCGGCCACCGTAACACCAAAAATCAAATCCCGAGTTCTGCGGGATGGCCGGTCGCGCGAGTCGCGACGCAGGCTGATAACCAATCGGAACGGATAGCAAGTATGATGACCATCGGAATCAAAGAGTTGTTGGAAGCGGGCGTCCACTTCGGCCACCAGACCAAGCGCTGGAATCCCAAGATGAAGAAATTCATCTTCGAGGCCCGCAACGGCAGCCACATCATCGACCTCAGCCAGACCGCGCAGCAGCTCCAGGCCGCCTGCGAGTTCCTCGGCGGTCTCGTCCGCGGCGGCGGCAACGTCCTCTTCGTCGGCACCAAGAAGCAGGCGCAGGAAGCCATCAAGGAGTCCGCCAAGTCCTGCGGCCAGATGCATGTCACCGAGCGCTGGCTCGGCGGCACGCTCACCAATTTCAAGACCCTCAAGCGCTCGCTCGCCCGCATGAAGAAGCTCGAGGCCATGTTCGCCGACGGTTCCGCCGGCAAATACGGCAAGAAAGAACAGTCCGCCCTTGGCCGCGAGCTGGAGCGCCTGGTCAAGAACCTCGATGGCATCCGCAGCCTCGACAAGATGCCCGACGCGATGTTCGTCGTGGACCTCAAGCGCGAGCACAACGCCGTCGCGGAGGCCCGCAAGCTGGGCATCCCCCTCGTCGCCATCGTGGACACGTACGCCGACCCGGACCTCGCCGACTACCCCATCGCGGGCAACGACGACGCCCTCCGCTCCGTGCGGCTCATCCTCGCCGGTGTGACCGAGGCCTGCGGCAAAGCCCGCGCCGAGTACGAGCCCAAGCACGGCCGCAACAAGCCCGCCGAGCCAACGCCCGAGCCGGCCCCGGCCGTCACCCCAGAGGCGCTCGC
>JBJTAU010000501.1:0-11788 GCA_046090965.1 Limisphaerales bacterium
CTGCTTGTGCGCGAGGTCGTGCAGGCCGTGCAGGACCCCTTCCCGCGCAACGTCCGCGTGAGCAGCGAGGGCGCCGAGGAACTGCCACTCATTTCCGCCGATGCCCAGCAACTCCACCGCGTGCTGCTCAATCTCGCCATCAACGCCCGCGACGCGATGCCTTCCGGCGGCACGCTCAAGTTCAGCGCGGAGAACGCGGTCGTGGACGAGAAGTTCATCCAGTTCCGCCGCGCGACGGGCGCGAAGCCCGGCAACTACGTCCTGTTCCGCGTGGCGGACGCGGGCTGCGGCATCCCGCGCGACATCCTGCCGCGCATCTTCGAGCCGTTCTTCACCACGAAGGAGCCGGGGCTATCCGTCGGCCTCGGCCTGGCGACGGCGCTGGGCGTGGTGCAAAGCCACGGCGGCTTCATCCTCGGCGAGAGCGAGGAAGACAAGGGCACGGAGTTCCAGATTTACCTGCCCGCCGCCGCGTCCGAGACGACCGAGCGCCCGCCGCAGGCCGAGCTGCCGCGCGGGGACGGCGAGTTGGTGATGCTCGTGGACGACGAGCACGGCGTGCTGGACGTGACCGCCGAGATCATCGAATGGCACGGCTACAAGGTCGACACCGCGCGCGACGGCCAGCCGGCGAGAAGCCGCTACGAGCAGCACGGCGCGGGCATCAAGGTGGTAATCACCGACATCCTGATGCCCTTCATGGACGGCGTGGAGCTGTGCCGGGAGCTGCGCAAGCGCAGCGCGACGCTGCCCATCATCGTGGCGTCCGGCATGGGCCACGAGAAGTTCGTGACCGACCTGCGCGAGCTGGGCGTCCCGACCTTCCTGAAGAAACCCTTCGCTGCGGAAGACCTGCTCAAGAGCCTGCACGCGGAGCTGCATCGTGAAGCCAGCGCATCAGTGGCGTGACGCGGGGCCTTCAATCCAATGTCTACTTCAATTCTCCCGCGCCTCGCGCCGTCTGTCTTTCACTACAAACCAATGCACCGCGCATCTTTGTCAAAACTTCGCCGCCGCGTGACGACCGGAACGCTTTTCGCCGCCCTGTTTGCCGCCGCGTTCACGGCGTCCGCCCAACTGCCGCAGCCCAAGCTCTTCACCGTCTTCCCGCCCGGCGCGAAGTCCGGCACCTCCGTGGCTGTGGCGGTGACCGGCGCGGAGCTGGATGAAATTCAACTGCGCTTCAATCATCCCGGCCTCACGGCGAAGGCGCTCACCAACGCGAATCAGTTCTCGATCAGTGTCGCGGCCGATGTGCCGCCGGGCGCGTATGAGGCGCGGGTGCTCGGGCGCTTCGGCCTGTCGAATCCACGCACGTTCGTCGTGGGCACGTTGGCGGAGGTCGCGGAGAAGAGCGGCAACAACTCGATCGAGACCGCGCAGGAAGTCGCGCTCGAAACCACGGTGAACGGTCGCACCGACAGCCAGGCGGCGGACTTCTACAAGGTCACGGTGAAGAAGGGGCAGCGCGTATTGATCGACTGCGCGTCGCGCGAGCTGGATTCACGCGCGGCGGACGCGCTGCTGTTGCTGTCGCCCGACGGTAGCGAACTGGAACGCGCACGCGCGGGTGGGTTGATTGACCACACTGCAGCAGCGGACGGGACGCTCATCGTGAAGGTCTACGACTTCACCTACCGCGGCGGTGACCAGTATTTCTACCGGCTGACGGTCACGACCGGGCCGCACATTGATTTCGTGTTTCCGCCAGCGGCAGAGCAGGGGAAGTCGGCGAAGGTCACGGTCTTCGGCCGCAATCTGCCCGGCGGCTTGCCCTCGAAGGTGAGCGTAGACGGAAAAGTTTTGGAGCAGCTCACTGTTGATCTCGCTGCGCCCGGTGACCCCGCCGCCCGCCAACGGCTGGCGACGACCATTGCGCTCCGTGGCCCGAGCGCGGGACTGGACGGCTTCGAGTATCGCGTGAAGGGCGCGAACGTCGCGCTCTCGAATCCCGCGCTGATCACCTTCGCGAACGGCCCGGTCACGCTCGAAGCGGAGCCGAACGATTCGCCGGCGAAGGCGCAGAGCATCACGGTGCCCACGACGATCGCCGGGCAGTTCGCCACGCCGAACGATCGCGATTGGTTTGCCTTCGACGCGAAGAAGGGCGACGCGTTTTGGATCGAAGTGACTTCGCATCGGCTGGGCTTGCCGACGTCGCCGCTCGTGGTGATCCAGAAGGCGACGAAGAACGACAAGGGCGAAGAGACGTTCACCGATGTGCTGGAGTTGGGCGAGTCGGCGACGAATCTCGGCGGGCCGGAGTTCAACTCCGCGCACCGCGATCCGGCGGGACGTTTTGAGGTGAAGGAAGACGGTTCGTTCCGCCTGGGCATCCGCGACATCTTCGGCCGCACGGTGGCCAGCGCACGCAATGTGTATTTGCTGGCAATCCGCAAGGAGTCTCCAGATTTCCGGCTCGTGGCTGTGCCTGACTCCGCTCCGACGAAGAAGGCCCCGGCCGATGTCGTGACGAGTGCGTCGTCGCTGTGGCGCGGCGAGGCACTGCCGGTCAAGTTGCTCGTGCTACGGCGCGACGGGTTCAAGGAAGACATCACCGTGACGGCGAGCGGCCTGCCCAACGGCGTGAGCGCCGCGTCGCTGCGCATTCCCGCCGCGTCGAACACCATCAGCTTCTTCCTCGCGGCGAAGGACGATGCCCCAGCCGGCTTCGGCGAAATCAAGTTGACCGGCACGGCGAAACTCGGTGACACCACACTCGTGCGCGAGGCACGCCTGACGACGGTGAATTGGGATCTCGCGACCGACAACAACACGACCGAACCGCCGCACACGCGGCTCGCGCGCAGCTTCCCACTGGCGGTGACGGACCGTGAGTCCGCGCCGCTGACGTTTGCGATGGATGCGAAGCAGCCGCTGGAGACGTGCGTGTTCAACAAGCTGCTGATCCCGGTGAATTTTTCGCGGCGCGCGGACTTCACCGCCGACGTGAAGCTCAAGGTCACGGGCAACAAAGACCTGGAAAAGATCCCCGAGCTGGCAGGCGGCGAGAAGACGAAGTCCATCCAGCTGGTGGTGAATCTCGCCGAGCAGAAGCTCGCGCCGGGCGAGCACACCTTCTGGCTCCAGACGCGCGCGAAGGGCAAGATGCGTCCTTACATGGATGTGTCGAAGGCTGCCGAGGAAGCCGCCAAGGCAGCGGAGAGGGAAGCCACCGAATCCGCCAAAGCCGCGTAGGACGCGGAGGAAGCCGCCGCGAATGTCAGCGCGCCCGCCGAGGCCAAGGCCGCCGCCGAGAAGACGGCGAAGGACGCCGAAGCCAAGGCCAAGGAAGCCGAGGCGAAGAAAACTTCCACCGCCGCGACGATGAAGCAGATGGCCGACAAGTCGAAGCCGCGCGACGTGGACGCCGCGTTTTACTCGCTGCCCATCACGCTCAAGGTCACGCCCGCGCCGATCACCGTGAGTGAATTGGCCACGCAGTCGCTCACGCAGGGCGGCAAGGCTGAAGTGCCGGTGAAGATCGCGCGCCTCTACGATTTCAAGGACCCGGTGGAGGTGAACCTCGTCGTGCCCGCCAGTGCGAAAGGCATCTCCGCTGCCAAACTCACCATCCCTGCCAGCGGCACGGATGCGAAGCTCGCGCTCGAAACCAAGCCCGACGCCACGCCCGGCGAGCACAAGCTCACCGTGCAGGCCGAACTGAAACTCAACGGCCAGACCATCAAGGTGGATCAACCGCTGACGCTCAAGGTCGAGGCGGCCGCAAAGCCCGCGGCCAAGTAATTTCCCAAAATCATTCATGAACACCGCCTACATCACCGGCGCCTGTACGCTTCTCGTTTCCACCCTCACGCTCACTGCCGCTTCCGGCGAATGGCCCACGTGGCGTGGGCCGAAGCGCGACGGTTCTTCCACCGAGACCGGTCTGTTAAAATCGTGGCCGAAGGAAGGCCCGCCGCTCGCGTGGAAGGCCACCGGGTGCGGCACGGGGTATTCGAGCGTCGCGGTCGTGGATGGCCGCGTCATCACGATGGGCGACGGCCCCGATGGTGCGCGCGTGCTCGCGTTCAGTGTGAAGGACGGCAGCGCGCTCTGGCAGTCCGAGGTGATCGGCAAGCCCGGCGGCAATTACCCCGGCACGCGCTGCACGCCCACGGTCAGCGATGGCCGCGTCTATGCGCTCGGCCAGTTCGGCGACTTCGTCTGCGTCGATGCGAAGACGGGCAAGACGCTTTGGACCAAGAGCCTGCAAAAGGATTTCGGCGGCGGCTTCGCTGGCTGGAACTACACCGAAAGCCCGCTGGTGGAAGGGAAGAAGGTTGTGCTCACGCCCGGCGGCAAACGCGGCACGATGGTCGCGCTCGACAAGCAGACCGGCGAGCTGATCTGGCAGAGCAAGGACTGGACGGAAAGCGCCGCCTACTCGTCGATCGTCCCGTGGGACTTCGGCGGCCGGCATCAGTATGTGCAGTTCACCGAGTCGAGCGTGGCGGGCATTGACGCCGAGAACGGCGCGTTGCTCTGGCGCGCTGCCCGCAAGGGCGCGACGGCGACGATTCCGACCCCGGTGCTCAGTGGCGATCTCGTCTTCGTCACATCCGGCTACGGCGTCGGCTGCAACTTGTTCAAGCTGAAGAAGGACACCGGCGGCATCGCCACGGAAGAAGTCTACGCGAACAAGAACATGGTGAACCATCACGGCGGCGTGATCCTGCTGGGCAAGCATCTCTACGGTCACTCCGACAGCGGTGGCTGGACGTGCCTCGACATGGCGACGGGCGAAGTGGCTTGGAAGAGCGGCGGCGTCGGCAAGGGCGCGATCGCCTACGCCGACGGCCACTTCTACTGCCGCAGCGAAGGCGGCAAAGGCACCATCGGCCTCATCGAGGCGACGCCCACCGGCTACAAGGAAACCGGCCGCTTCGATCAACCTGACCGCAGCGGCAAGAACAGTTGGGCGCACCCCGTCATCGCGGGTGGCAAGCTCTACCTCCGCGACATGGACGTGCTGCTGTGCTACGACGTGAAGGCGAAGTGAGCGGTCTCACCACGCAGCATGGCTGACCAAATTCAGATGCGTGATGGCGATGCCATCCTCGTGATGGTGAAAGACGGCAAGCTGCTCCATCACTCTTGGAACATGGGGTTGCCGCACGTTGAGTTCGTTCGCCGCGCAACCGGACAACTACCCGAAGGCGCGTGGGTGGGGACGGTTTCCAAAGTAGGAGGCCGAGTTGCCGCGATGACGTCGAAATACTTCTTCGGCTATCAGATGCCCGCGCCGCCGGAAGTTGCGCGGTCGTGAAACAACACTTCGCCTGAGTGCGTCCAAGGCTGGACTCACATCCTGTTTTCCACCACTCCTCGCCACGCTAGCATGAAACCAAATCTGATCGCCGCACTCACCATCGCCCTCGCCTCCACCGCTTTCGCCTCCGCGCCCGACTGGCCGCAGTGGCGTGGCCCCAAGCAGGACGGCATCTCGCCCGAGAAGGGCTTGCTGAAGGAATGGCCCAGTGACGGCCCAACTCTCGCGTGGCGCACCAAGGGAGCCGGCAACGGCATGTCGAGCGTCTCCATCGCCAACGGCCGCATCTTCACGATGGGCGTGCGAAATCGCGAGGGGACGCGCGGCGTGTTCGTCACGGCGCTCAACCTCGCCGACGGCAGCGAGGCTTGGGCCACTGCCATCACCACCGGCGGCGGCCCCAACCCCAATGGCACGCCCACCGTGGACGGCAAGCTCCTCTTCGCCGTCGGCAACAACGGCGACCTCGCCTGCCTTGAAACCGACACCGGCAAGCTGGTGTGGAAGAAGAGCTTCACGGCCGACTTCGGCGGCAAGTGCATGTCCGGCTGGGGCTACAGCGAATCCCCGCTCGTGGATGGCGACCGCCTCATCGTCGTGCCCGGCGCGCCGGACGCCGGCATCGCCGCACTCAACAAACGGACTGGCGAAGTCATCTGGAAGGCGGCGATTCCCAAGCTGGGCAGCGCGGGTTTGGATGGCGCAGGCTACACCGGCGTCGTCATCTCGCAGGGCGCGGGCGTGAAGCAATACGTTACCCTCACCGGCCGCGGCCTCGTGGGCGTCCGCGCGATCGACGGCAAATTCCTCTGGGGCTACAACCGCATTGCCAATCAGACCGCCGACATCCCCACGCCCATCGTTAAGGGTGACTACGTCTTCGGCTCCAGCGGCTACGGCGACGGCGGCACCGCACTGGTAAAGCTGTCGAAGGACGGCGACGGCGTGAAGGCCGAGGAAGTCTATTACCTCAAGGCCAACGAGCTCCAGAACCACCACGGCGGCATGATACTCCTCGGCGACCACGTGTATATGGGCCACGGGCACAACAACGGCTTCCCCACCTGTGTCGAGCTGATGACCGGCAAGGTCGTCTGGGGCAAGGAACGCGGCCCCGGCAGCGGCTCGGCGGCAATCGTCATGGCGGACGGCCATCTCTACTTCCGCTACGAGGACGCCGTGATGGCGCTCATCGAAGCCACGCCGAAGGGATTGAATTTGAAGAGCTCCTTCACCCTCGCCAGCAAGAACGGCAAGAGCTGGCCGCACCCGGTCATTCACGACGGCAAGCTCTACATCCGCGATCAGGACGCACTGCTGTGCTACGACGTGAAGGCGAAGTGAGCCGTGTCACTTTCCAGCGGGGCACTTCCTCCGCGCGTCCTCTCGAACCGAACTCCGTTGAAGTCGGCGCCTGGTCGCCTAGTCTGGTTCTCAAATGCCTGACGTAAAAGCCAACGCCGCCCAGCTCGCGGCGAACCGCTTTTCCCGCCGCAGTTTCATGCGCGGCGTCGGGGCCTCGCTGTTCCCGCTGGCCGCCGGTTATTCGCACGCCGCTGGCATGGGGCCGCTGCGCACCGGCAAGGCCAAGTCGGTCATCATGATCTTCAACGGTGGCGCGCCGAGCCACTTGGACCTCTGGGATCCCAAGCCCGACGCCTCCGACGACGTGCGCGGCCCGTTCCGGCCGATCAAGACGAACGTCACCGGCATCCACATCTCCGAACTGCTCCCGCGCATGGCCAAGGTCGCGCTCATCCGCTCCGTGCATCACGGGCACAGCAGCCACAATGGCGGCATGCACTGGGCCACCGTAGGCCGGCCTTACGTGGTGGACAGCACGCTGATCACGCCCAGCCGCACGGACATTCCCTGCTTCGGCACGCTCATCGGCTGGCTCGCGCGGCGCGACGGCTACAGCAACGGCGTGCCGCCCTACGTCATCACGCCCTTCCCGCACTGCGACAGCAAGGTCTATCTCACGCCCGGCCAGTTCGGCGGCTGCCTCGGCGCGCGCTTCGACCCTTATGTGCTCGACGACGACCCGAACGCCGCGAACTTCAAGGTGAGGAACCTCGGCCTGGACGACAGTCTGACGCCGGTGCGCTTTCAGGAGCGCCTCGGCCTGTTGCAGGAACTCACCGTCACTGCGCCCAAACTCAGCTCTCCGCTGGTCGCCGAGATGGATGTCTTCAACCAGCAGGCCGCCGATCTCCTCCACTCCGGCAAGGCCGCCAACGCCTTTGATCTCACCAAGGAGCCCGCCTCAGTGCGCGAGCGCTACGGTCGTCACAGTTGGGGCCAATCGCATCTCCTCGCGCGCCGGCTCATCGAGTCGGGCACCAAGTTCGTCTCCACGGTCAACGGCCCGAGCATCACTTGGGACACGCACAAGGACAACTTCAACACCCTGAAGAACCGCCTCGTCCCGCCGATGGAACAAGCCTACTGCGCGCTGCTCGATGACTTGGAAGAACGCGGCCTGCTGGACAGCACGCTCGTGATCTGGATGGGTGAGTTCGGCCGCACCCCGAAGATCAATGCCGATGTCGGGCGCGACCACTGGCCCGGCTGCTACAGCGTCCTGCTCGCCGGCGGCGGCATTCGCGGCGGCCAGCTCGTCGGTGCCTCCGATGCCATCGGTGCGTATCCGAAGGAGCGCCCGGTCAGCCCGGCGGACATCCACGCCACGGTGTATGCCGCGCTCGGCTACGACGCGCACAACATCCACTTCACCGCCTCCGACGGTCGCCCCATGCCGGTCTGTGAAGGCACTGCCCTGAGCGAACTGCTCGGTTAAAACTCTGGTTCCAGCGGCGGCCGGGGCTTGAACTTCTTTGCCAGCGCCAGGGCAGCATCCAGCTTGCCCACGCCCTGCGTGCAGGTCGGGTGGCTGAGGCTCGCTGCGGCGACGCAGACGCCCGTGAGCAGGCACTTCTGCAACTCCCAGCCTTCGTGCAGACCGTAGAGCACGCCAGCACAGAACGCATCACCCGCGCCCGCGCTGCCGGCGATGTATTTCTGCGGGAGGTTCAGCGACGACTGCCACGAGTCTTTCCCGTCGCGCGTGCGGGCGAACCCGCCCTCGGGGAAATGAATGACGACGAGTTCCTTCACGCCGCATTGCAGGAGCGCGCCGCCGGCATGGCGCAGTGAAACGGTGTCCAGCGCGCCGTCGGCCTTGCGAATCTTGAACCCCGTGGTCTTCCCCGCCTCCAGTTCGTTGAGGATGCAGTAGTCCACGTGTTTGAGCGCGGGCGTGACAACCTTGCTGAACCGGTCGCTGTCCTCGCTGACGGTGTCCACGCTGGTCTTGAGGCCGGCCTCCTGCGCGGCGGCGAGCAGCGCGGCGGCCTTGGTGCCGAACTTCTTGTCCTCCTTGTCCATTGCATCGAGCAGCAGGAGGTAGCCAAGGTGGAAAATCTTCGCCTTGGTCTTGGAGAAATCGAGGTCCTTGCCATCCCAGAGCGCGTTCGCGCCGCGGCAATGGAAGAACGTGCGCACGCCGCCATCGGTTTCGGTCATCACGTCCGTGTAGGACGTGGGCGCGTCGCCCGTGGCGCGGAGGAACTTCGGGTCAATCTTGAGCTTCTGGCAGTGGGCGAGGATCTGGCTGCCGAAGGTGTCTTTGCCCACCAGTCCCGCAGCGGTCAGGGGAAAGGGCGCGCCCAACTGGGCGAGATCGACCAGGACGTTGTATGGTGCGCCGCCGGTGCCCTCGGACTGGCCGCTGATGTTGGCGAGCCGCTCCCGCTGCGGATACACGTCAATCATTTTGACCTGATCAACAATCCAATTGCCGCCGGCGAGCACGCCGCTGCGGTTGGATCCGGATTTCGCTTTCATGGTTGACTGTTGCGTCCGCTGCGCCTTTCGTAGCTCAGGGTGAGCGGAAGAGTCGCGGATTGGCGGGCGGCGTGTCTGCAAGAATTTGGGGCGGGAATTGGGGCCGGCAGCGCCCGCAACCGTCCACTACTTCTGTTTTCTGCCCTTGCCCGCCGCGCCGGGAACGCCCTCTCTGATTGGCCAGTCCGGCGACTCGGTGCGCGAGGAGGTGAACAGCACCTTCGCGCGGATGATCAGCTCCGGCTTTTCCGACGCGAGGTTCTGCCGTTCACCGGGGTCGGTAGCTAGGTCGTAGAGTTCCACCGGCGCGTCGAGCCGACCGAGGCGGATCGCCTTCCAACGACCGTCCATCAGCAGCGCTTGGTTAAATCCCCGTTCATGGAACTCCCAATACAAATGCCCGTGCCTCGCCTGCTGCTCCGGTCTACCGAACAGTGTGGGCACCAAGCTCAACCCATCGGTCGGCCCCGGCAGTTTTGCACCCGCCAACTCGCACGCTGTCGGCAGGAAGTCTGCGAACCAACCGACGTGCGCCGAGGTTGTGCCCGCCTTGATCTTCCCCGGCCACCGGGCCAGGAAAGGCACGCGGATGCCGCCGTCGGTCAGGCTGCGCTTCATGCCGCGCAGCGGCCCTGCCGGTTGGAACAGCTCCGGCGTGTGTCCGCCCTCGTTGTGCGGGCCGTTGTCCGAGCTGAACAACACCAACGTGTGCTCGTCGAGCTTGAGCTTCTTCAGCAGTTCGAAGAGCCGGCCGATGTCGCGGTCCATCCGCGAAATCATCGCCGCCTGCCCCTTGTTCTGCGGCGACCAGTCCTTGTCCGCGTAGATCCCGAAGTCCGGCACCTCCTGACCGTTTTTCAAGTCGCGGTTCGCCTCGTTGTTCGCGTGTGGCGCGGTGAATGCGAGATAAAGGAAGAACGGCTGGTCCTTCTGCTCCCCGACCCACTTCAAACTCTCAGCGGCAAGGAGGTCATGTGAATACTCTATCTTCTCGCTCGCGTAGCCGACGCCGAAGCGCTTGGCCACCGGGTTGTCCGCACTGCCGGGCGCGACTTTGTTGCGCAACTTCACCTGCTCCTCTCCGCGCAGGAGGAAGTCCGGATAATAATTGTGAGCGTGGTGCTGGTTCGCGTAGCCGAAGAAGTAATCGAAGCCCTGCCGCGTGGGCAAACCGACGGCCGCCTCGCCTTCGTCCCCCAGGCCCCATTTGCCGATCAGCGCCGTCGCGTAGCCGGCGGCCATCAGCGCGCGTGCCACCGTCAACTCGCCGGGCCGGAGCGACTGCGCGAGCGGGTTGACCGCACCTGCGTTGCCGCGCACGCGCGTGTGCCCCGTGTGCAAGCCCGTCATCAGCACGCTGCGGCTCGGCGCGCACACCGTGGAACCGGCGTAAAACTTAGTGAAGCGCATCCCCTCCGCGGCCATGCGGTCGAGGTGCGGCGTCTGAATCAGCTTTTGTCCGTAGCAACCGAGATCACCGTAGCCAAGGTCATCGGCGAGAATGAAGATGAGGTTGGGCTTCCGCTCGGCAGCGACGAGGCAGGTCACGGCGAGCAGCCAGACGGGGAGGAGGCGGACGAGCAGCATGATGATCCGAATGGAAGCGGGGCCCAGCCCACCACGCCAGTCAATTTCCCAGCGGGACGGTCGTCAGCAATCCGTAGAGGGAGCGGAAAAACCATTCGCCGTAGTTGTGATCCGTCCAGCATTGCCGCTGTTCGCGGCGCTGGTTTTCCAGATAGACTTGGTCGGCCTCGTCATCGCGGCCCACCTGCCGCAGGGATTTCTCCAAGCGCGTGAGGACGGGCCGGCCGTCTTGGTGAAGTGTGTCGGGGCGTTGGTGCCGATCGGACCGAAGACTGCGTGTCGCTCGACGGCCATCGCATTGAAGAGCGCGTCGCCGCCAAACTCGACGCTCGCGAACTGCACCGGCCCGACGGCTTCTGCGGCCACGAAGTCCAGCGGCCCGACGAAGCGAGCACCGGTGAAGTTGAGCGACTTGCCGGCCTTGATGGAATTGAACGCCGCCGGTTCCTCGGGATGCAGAAACCTTGTGCGGGTGAAGGTGGCCGCCGCTTGGAACTGCGCCCGGATGAAATTTACCGGGCCGGCGAACTGCACGCGGTCGAAGGCCGTCTCTCCTCCGAACACCACGGCGGAGAAGGACGCGGGCAGGTTAGCGGCGGTGAACTGCGCGCCTTCGAAGAAGGCGTCTGAGGCAAACTGCGCCCCGCTGAACACGACCACGTGGGCGAAGCTGGCCCCGGGTTGCTTGGGTTCCGAGTCCGCCTCGGCGAAGGTGCTCATCCGGTCAAACTTCGCGTAGGTAAAGAGCGCCTCGCCACCGAACACCGCGCCATTGAACGCGGCCTCGCCGCCGAAGTGCGCGTTGCGGAAGTCCGCAGTGCCGTTGAATTGCACGGCGTTGAAGCTGGCCCGGCCGGCGATCTCACCGTCCTGAAAGCTCACCGCCGGCCCGTCCTCCGTTCCCTGAAAGCCGGCTTTCTCGAAGTCTGCCAGCGCGCTGAACTTCGCCTGCGAGAAGAGCGCGCCGCCTGAGAACACCGCCTGCGCGAACTTCGCGTAGGTCTTGCACGCGCAGCCGTCGAAACTCACCCGCACAGGCTGGAGGAACCGCACCTGGGCAAAGTCCGCCTCGCCGCCGAACTG
>JBJTAU010000502.1:0-3577 GCA_046090965.1 Limisphaerales bacterium
GAGGCGGTGGTGCTCGAAGTCGGCGTCGGCCCGATTCAGCGCCTTCGTCCACTTCACGAGCGCGGCGATGACTTGGTCCACGGGGCGGGAGCCAAGCTCGGTCTTCACGCGCTGGCGGGTGCGGTCTTCGGGTTCCTTGAGCAGTTCGAGGAGCGCCTCGATGCTCGCGCCGGCAATCTTCGCGGGCTTGAGCAGCGGGCGGCCCGGATACGTCACGCGGTAGATGCGGCCGTGGGTTTTGTCGCGCTGCGGGTCGCGGATGGAATACTGCAAGTGGCCGATGAGCGGCTCGTGCCAGTCCACGAGGTAGAGCGCGCCGTCGGGGCCGAACTCCATGTCCACGGGGCGGAAGTTCTTGTCGTCGCTCAGGAGCAGCGGCTCGATTTCCTTGCCTGCAAAGCCCGAGTCCTTTTCCTCGACCGTGTGCTGGAGCACGCCTTGCACGCCGATGACGTTGTTGAGCAGGTAGCGGCCCTGCGCGGCGTCGGGGAAGTGGCGGCTGGTGACGAATTCGCAGCCGGAGGTCGGACGCACGCGCATTTGAATCCACTGCGGCATCGTCGCGCGCTTGTCCGGGAAAATAATGCGGCCCGAAAACGGCGTCGCCCAAAAGTTCTGGCCCGGCGACGCGTCCGCGATGAACGGCTGGCCCCAGCGGTCGAAGGTCATGCCCCACGGGTTCGCGAAGCCGTAGCTGACGAACACCTCGAACTTCGCCGTGCGCGGCTCGAAGCGGTAAGCAGCGGCGTTGTGGTTGCGCACCGGGCCGTAGGGTGTCTCGACCTGCGTGTAGAAGAACGTGCCTTCCAGCATGTAAAGCTCGCCGCCCGGCCCGAGCGTGAACGCGCTGATGGAATGGTGCGAATCGCCGGAGTCGAAGCCGCCGAGCACGCGCTCGGAATAGTCGGCGATGTCGTCGCCGTTGGTGTCCTTGAGGAAGACGAGGTCCGGCTGCTGCGCGACGAGCACGCCGCCGTTGTAAAACTCGAAACCCGTCGGCACATGCAGCCCGCGCGCGAAGATGGTGCATTTGTCGGCCTTCCCGTCGCCGTCGGTGTCTTCGAGGATGACGAGCTTGTCGTCCGGCATGGAGCGATTGCCCACGCGGTCCACGAGCGGCTGATACTGCGGGTAGCTTGGCATCGTGCAGACCCACAGGCGGCCGCGCGCATCGAAGGACATCTGCACCGCGTTGGCGATTTCCGGGAACTGCTCCTCGGACGCGAAGCAGTTAATCGCGTAGCCCGGCGCGAGCTTGAACTGCTTCAGCGCCTCGGCGGACGGCAGGTAAGTGATGGCGTCCGCCTCGCCGGACTTGCTGCTCATGCCGCCTTTGAGAATCGGGTTGCTCGCGGCTTCGCGGTTCACGCGGCCCGCGCCGAAGTGCGACTTCACGGGCAGGAACGGCGGCGCGTTCGAGTCGTCAATCGTCGCGGGCACGGCCTCGCCCTGCGCGACCTTCCACACGCGGGCGTCGCGGTTGGCGGTCATCACGTCGAGCACGGCGCGCTCGCGCTCCATCACGTCGGCGTTGCGCTGCTCGCCGTCGCTGAACTTCACCAGCGAGCGCTTGCCGTAGATGTAGTAGCCGTTGACCGCGCGGTAGCGGTTGAACCATTGGAAATTCTTCTCGGTGACTTCGGCGCGGAGCTTGTCGCTAAAGCTCGCGGGCGCACCGGCTTTGCCGAACAGCCCCTCGTCCAGCAGCCGCGCGACTGCCTTGTGGCCGTCGGTGTTGAGGTGAATGCCGTTGTGCGTGAAGCGGAACGCGGAGCCCACGTAAGCCTTCAGCGTCGGGTTGAACAAGTCCACGAACGGCACGCTATGCTCGCGCGCGACCTCGGCCATCGCGTCAGTGTAGAGCTTGAGGTTCGCGTTGTTCGCCTTGCCGTCGGGGAGGTTGGGGTTGCCGAGGTTTTCGTGGCCGATGGGCGAGACGAGCGCGAGCCGGGGCGCGCCCGCACCGGAGTAATTCTGCTTCCGGGTGTGCTCGATGAAGTGGGCGAGGTCGCCCTTGAACTTCGCCACGCCCGCGGGGCCGGCGAAGGACTCGTTGAAGCCGAAGCACGCGAGCACGACCGTGGCCTTGCTGAACGCGAGGTGCTGGTCCGGCGAGCCGAAGTTCTGCGAACGCAGGCGCGCGGGCAGCACTTTGTCGCCCTTCGAGTAGGAGGAATTCTCGATGGTGATTTCGGTCTTGATGTCCACCTCGTCAGCGGTGAAGGCGAGGTTGCGGACGACGAGATTGAGCTTCGGGAACCGCTGGTGGAGGAGCGTTTCCCAGTGGTTGTCATGCTGCATCCGCTCGGCCAGCGCGTTGCCAATCAAGCAAACGTGGTCCCCAGCTTCGAGCTGGAGCCGCGCCGGGGCGGCTGCGGGCGCGGACAGAGAGGCTTGAACCGAAAGCGCCAAGGCGGCAGCGAGGAGCAGAGGCTTCATGGTGATAGCGAGTTGAAGGACGGAAGATTGTTGCCGCGTGTCACAGCGGGAGGCAAGTCGCCAGCAAGGGGTTGGGCGACGGGAAAAAAGGGAGACTGCCGTGGGTCGGGGGACCGGCGGCAGTCTCTTCGCAAGGAGGACTACTAACTATGACACACCAAAGCTGGAATCAGGCCAGTGCCAGTTGTGAGAGCGGCACATGGACGTGATGGTTGGGGTGATTGAACTGCAGCACCCGGTCGCACGCCTCCTCCAGGTCATTGACCAGGATGTCGTGATGACCGGAGCCGTTCCAAGGCGACTTGAGGAGCACTGAGGTGCAGCCCGCGACGAACGCAGCGGCGGCGTCCTGCCATTTGTCGCTGATGACGAAGCTACGCTCCAGATCCAGATGCCACCGGAAGGCAGCTTCCGTGAACAGCCCCGCCCCGGGCTTGCGGCAATTGCAGCGGTCGCTCTCCTCGTGCGGGCAAAGCAGGACGCCGTCAATCGGCAGGGCCCGGCGGAGCATGTCATGCATGAGGTCCAACTCGCGGCGCGGGAGCAGGCCGCGGGCGACGTTGGGCTGGTTGGTGGTGACGAGGACGAGGTAGCCGGCGGCCTTGAGTTGCTCCAGCGATCCACGCACGTCGTCCCGGATGCGAAATTCCTCCAACCGCAGCGGCGGCATCTGGCTGCGCCCGGCGACCCGCACATGATTCAACACCCCATCCCGTTCGAGAAACACGGCTGCTTTCATGGTTGCGAAGAAAGCAGCTTCGCGGCCCAACTCACCGGAGAAATCAAAAAATACGGAAATCCCCTGATGAATTCTTCAGGGATGGCCCGAGGATCGCGTTTCTCGAACTCAGCGCTGAGAATCGTCGCCTTCAACCCCTGTGCTTGGGTCTGGGGCAGCATTCGCGCGGGAGCCTGCGGCTACAGGTTGATTGAGCGCGATCGAACCGCTAGAAATTGGCCCTGCTCATGACACCTGCCGCTGCTGAAGCATTCGGTCCGTCAGTGCAAGTCAACCGGGCCATCAGGCTCGCAGCCCGCGCCGCCGTAATCCTGTGCGGCTTGATTTGCGGCGTCGGGAATCTCTCCGCCGCCGCTCCCGCCAAGCCGAACCTCATCCTCTATCTCGCCGACGACCACG
>JBJTAU010000503.1:0-13534 GCA_046090965.1 Limisphaerales bacterium
GAAGTGGGATACGGACAGTGCCACTGGCCTGCGCTTCGCCGCGAAGTCCGCGCCGGGCGTCGGCGTGGTTACGGTGGAATACTGGCGGGACATCCGGCCCATCCTCGACCGCAGTTGCGTCGCGTGCCACACGAAGCGCGCGGAGAAGCCCGCCGGCAATCTCGTCCTCGATGCCGACGACGAGCGCATCCAGCGTGAGAATGCCGAGCGGTTCCCCGGCACCTACTACCGGCTGGCGCTGGATGAGAAGGCGAAGTTCGGCTTCAAGCCCATCGGCTACGATTCATGGGGCTACCCGAATGCCTCGCGTTACATCCGCAAGATGCAGGCGCGCCGCTCGCTGCTGGTCTGGAAAATCTTCGGCGAGCGCCTTGATGGCTTCACCAACGACGACCATCCCTCCGAGCCGGAGCCGGGCGCGGGCTACTTCGCCTGGAGGGCGAGCGGGTCTCGACCGACAAAGCCCGCGCGCGCTACGACCTCGACTTCCTTGGCTCCCAAATGCCGCCGCCCGACGCCGTCGCAGGCAAGCACCAAGGGCCAAACGGCCAGCCCATCAAAGTCGCGCCGCTTTCGGAAGAGGACCGCTTCACGCTGGTGCGGTGGATTGACCTCGGGTGCCCAATCAACCTCGACTACGACCCGCAGCAGCCGCGCGCGCGCGGCCTCGGCTGGATGCTCGACGACAACCGCCCCGTGCTGACCGTCACGCACCCGCAGCCCGGCGCGAACGCCCCGCTCACGCGCCTGCTTGTCGGCATGCACGACTACTACTCAGGCCTGGACGCGGCGAGCTTCACGGTGACGGCGGACTTCACGGTCAATGGAGCCGCGCCCGGTGAAAACCTCGCGGCGAAGTTCAAGCCGCTTTCGCAGGGCGTCTGGGAGCTCCCCTTGGACAAGCCGCTGAGTGCGTTGGCCAAGGGCCGGCTCACGGTCTCGGTTAAAGACGCGCAGGGCAACGTGAGCCGTGTGGAGCGGACCTTTTCCGTCGGGGCCACGAAGCTCGCCGCGCGCGAATAGCGCCGGCGCGGGCGAGCAAGGCCACCCTCCGGTCAGCGCGCGAGGTCCGACTGGCCCAGCACCTTGAACTGGTGCTTCCGCAGCGCTTCCTCGGCCACCTCGCGGTCCTCAAGGTTTAGCGCCAGAGCCGTCGCGTTCTGCGAGCGTGACATGAACGCGTAGATGTAGTGGATGTTGATCTCCGCCTGAAGCAGCGCGGAGAGCACGTCCTTGAGCCGGGTCTCGGATTCGATCTCCACCACGAGCAGGTCGCTCTCGCTGAAGGGGAAACCATGCTCGTGCAGCAGGTCGCGAGCGGCTCCGGGATCGTCCACCACCAGCCGGATGATGGCGCTGTCCGTGGTGTCGAGCACGGTGAGCGCGAGGATGTGGACATTGCGCGAAGCCAGCAGCGTGGTGAGCGTGTGGAGCCGCCCCAGCCGGTTCGGCGTGAACACGGAGAACTGCTTCACCGGCCCGGTGGGGCGCTGGCGCAACGTCGTGGTGCCGCTCATGGCCGGAGTGTCCGCCCTTCCCGCGCGCGGCGCAAGGGGTTCCAGAAATGGGCGTTGACATCCCGGCCGACTGTCATATTGTCCTATGACACTAGACACCGCTGCGCCATGCTGCTCGAAATCAACTTCAAGTCCGGCCTCCCGGTTTACCTGCAAATCGTCGAGCAGGTGAAGGCGGCGTCGGCTTCCGGCAAGCTGCGGCCCGGCGACCCGTTGCCGGGCATCCGCTCGCTGGCCGAGGAGTTGCGCGTGAACCGCAACACCGTCGCGAAGGCCTACACCGAGCTGGAGAGCGAAGGCGTCATCGAGACCGCGGCGGGCAAGGGCTGCTTCGTTAAGGACGGCGCGACGCCGCTCAAGAAGGACGCGCGGAACAAGGCGCTCGGCGAGTTGCTCGACGCCGCTATCGTGCAGGCGCACCACTACCAGGTGGAGGACCCCGACCTGCTCAAACTCTTCCGCCAGCGGCTCGAGGCCTTCGCCGAGCGCAAGCAGGCCAACGAGAAACCGGAGTGAAAGGAATCCCATGAACAACCCCGAACCCGCCATCGCCCTCACCGGATTGGTCCGCCGCTACGGCAAGCACGACGCCGTCAACGGCCTCGACCTCACCGTGCGTCCGGGCCGCTGCTACGGCCTCTTCGGCCGCAACGGCGCGGGCAAGACCACCACCATCAAGTGCCTGCTCAATCTCCTGCGCCCCGACGCCGGCTCCGTGCGCGTCTTCGGCCTCGACCCCGAGCGCGACGAGGTGGCCGTGTAGTCCCGCCTCGCCTACGTGCCCGACCAGGTCGCGTTCCACCCGTGGATGACCGTGCGCGAGACGCTGGATTACCTCGCCTCCTTCCGCGCGCATTGGAACCGCAAGGCCGAGGCGGAATTGCTAGGCCAGTTCCGCCTCGACGACTCGAAGAAGACCGGCGCGCTCTCCAAGGGCCAGCGCACGCAGCTCGCGCTCGTGGCAGCCATCAGCGCGGAGCCGGAACTGCTCGTGCTCGACGAGCCGACCAGCGGTCTCGATCCCATCGTGCGCCGCGAGTTCATCCAGACCGTCATCGGCGCGTATCAGGAGGCGGACCCGGAACGGCGCACGGTCTTCGTCTCCACGCATCTCATCACGGAGTTCGAGGGGTTGATAGACGAGTTCACCATCATGGACGCCGGCCGCGCCGTGCTCACGCTGGAGGCCGACGCCGCGCGCGGCCGTTACACGCGCATCCGCGCGCGCTTCGCGGTCAACGCGCCGGAACTCAAGCTCCCCGGCATCCTCCGCACGCGCGTGACCGGCCGCGAAGCCGAGTTCATCGCCAACGGCGCGTCCGCCGAAATCCTCGCCCAACTCCGCGCGCTGAACCCGGACGAACTCACGACCGCTTACGCTCGAGGAAATCTTCATGGTCACGCTGCAATGAGAAGGCTTGCCCCAACCCACGGTTCCATTGCTCGCGATGGCTCCCGAACGCCTCGGGTAGCACCCGCGTCTCGCGGGTTGTCGGAGCCGTCCCGGCTCCGACTTCGTTCCACTGACTGTCAATGGCGGCGGACAACGCCGGCTGGATGGTGTCACGAAGTGTCCGGCGAGGACGCCGGACACAACCCGCGGGACGCGGGTGCCACCCGAAAACCGTTCACCCGCTGCTTGGCAAGCGGCGCACCTCACCCATGACCCACCTATGAACACGAACACCCGCCTGCGACTGTGGAAGGAAACCCGCGCGCTGCTGCCGATGTGGGCGGCGGTGTTCTTCTTCATGGGCGCTACGACGTGTTTCGACAAGACGGATGCCTTGCCCTGGTCTTTGTTGGCGTATGTCTTCGGAAGCGCCCTGCTGGGGGCATCCATCGTCGGGCAGGAGTTTCAACACCGCACGATGAGCGTGCTACTGGCCCAGCCAGTTCCCAGACTCCAGATCTGGTATGAGAAATTGGCCGTGCTCGGAACGGCGCTGCTGGGGTTGATGCTATCGTTCACACTCCTCACTTTAGCTCAGTGGAGCGCCGGGAAACCTCGTTTTAGATCCGATGCCGATGCGTTCGCCGCCGCATGCATCTGGCTCGCACCGATGCTCCTGGGATTCTGCACGAGTCCCACGTTCGCGCTCTTGACGCGCAGCACAATCGGCGGCGTGACGCTCACATTCCTGTGTCCGATGGTGCTATTTTTGGGAAGTGGATGGCTGTTGCCGGAGGAATTCAGCTCCCCGCGCCGATGGGTCGTCAGCGCCGCGTATTACGCCTCGGTCTTTGGCTCCTACGCATGCTTGCTAATGCTTATGGGCAGACGGCGTTTTGAACGGCTGGAGGATGACCGCTCGCAACCGCAGGAGTTGCAGCTACCAACCGTGCGCGAACTACAGTCCAAGTGGACCGGCGCGCTGTTCGTGCTCGGTGTGCGTCGATCTCCCACTCCATCAAGCCCGACCAATCCTTCAAATGGGGAGGCGACCTTGGCTCAGGACGCGCGGGCCACATCATCGGCCCGACAATCGACCCAGCCGTGCCCGCGAAGCGCGCTTGAACATCTCATCCGCAAGGAAATTCGCCTGCAACAACCTGCGATTGTAGTGGCCGCAGGGCTGGTCGCGCTCTGGCTGATGCTGCTGGCTAGCGCGACCACTCACCTCATCACGGACAGGGGCATCTTGCTCTTACCCTCCGTTCTGCTCGGCCTCGGCATCCCCGTCATCGCGGGCATCGTGTCCACGGCGGAGGAGCGCAACCTGGGCGTCCACGAATGGCACCTGACGCTGCCCGTCTCCGCGCGGCTGCTGTGGACGGTGAAGGTGCTCGTCGCGCTCGGGGTGAACGCGGCGCTCGGCATCCTCCTGCCGGGCCTGCTCGCCCACGCTTCCGCTTGGCTGGCAAACAACCCGCAACTCGCGGCGGAAATCCCCGGCCACATCGTGCCGCCGTTCCTCATCGCCAGTCTCGTCCTCCTCGCGCCTGGACTCTACGCGTCCACGGCCTCGTCAAACCCGATGCGCGCCCTCATCGGAACCGTCGTTCTCTTTGTCGCAGGGGGGCTGGTATCGAGTTACTCAGACCACGTTGTGAATACGTTCGGACGAGGGCGGCTTGAGGAGATCATCTTGCGAAAGTTGACTCAGGCGGGCTCGTCCGACCCACTTTACTCAATCTACGTCTGGCGTTGGCCGCTGATCTGGAGCTTCTTCGCGCTATGGCTCTTCTTCCTCGGCTTGGAGAGCTACCGCCGCGCATTAGAATCGGTCTTGCAGCCCGCACGACGCATCGCCGTCCTCATCGGTTGGGTCTGCGTCTTCATCTTCGCTGCGATTTTTTAGCTCACCACACTCCCATGAAACGACACCTCCAAATCATCGGTGGCGTGGTGGCGGTGCTGGTCGGGTTGGGCTTCATCCTGCCCGCCGTGGCGCGGTTTCGCGCCCAAGGCGTAGGGGGAATTTGATTCGCCCGTCGGCGGGCCTTGTGCTACCCAATCACCATGAGCATCAAAGATCTGCGCGACATAAACGGCGCAACGCCTTTTCACCCTTACATCGTCCGCACCTCGGATGGCGATGCGCTGCTCGTGCCGCACCCAGATTTTATGTTTATCCCGCCCATCGGCGACACGGTAATTGTTGTGGATCAGGAAGGCGGCAAGCACCTCGTTGACGCCAGCCATATTACCAAGCTCGAACTTCGCCGCGGTCGGTCTTCCAAATCAGCGCGCTGACTCCAGCTCAATTTCTCACCTCTACTCCAGCCTGCCTTGCCCTGTCCCATGAGCCGCCGCCTCCTCGCCCTCGCTCTCGCGTTCACGGCCCTCGCCGCCACCGCCGCGCCGAAGCAGCCGAACATCCTCTTCATCTTCAGCGATGACCACGCTTACCAGGCCATCAGCGCCTACCAGCATTCCATCAAGCTGGTGGACACGCCGAACATCGACCGGCTCGCGAAGGAGGGAATGATTTTCCACCGCGCGATGGTGCCGAACTCCATTTGTGGCCCGAGCCGCGCGACGGTGATGACGGGGAAATACAATCACCTGAACGGCTTCTACAATAATTCCAACAGCAAGTTCGACGGCACGCAGCAGACCTTCCCGCGCCTCCTCAAGGCCGCCGGCTACCAGACCGCCGTCGTCGGCAAGTGGCATCTCACCGGCGCGGAGCCGTCCAGCCTCGGCTTTGACTATTGGGAAATCCTTCCCGGCCAGGGCATTTACTACAACCCGCCCATGAACCGCATGGGCCAGCAGGTCAAGCACACCGGCTACACCACCGACATCATCACCGACCTCTCGCTCGACTGGCTCAAGAAACGCGACAAGTCGAAGCCCTTCCTCATGATGGCGCAGCACAAGGCCCCGCACCGGGAGTGGTCGCCGAACTTGAAATACCTCGGCTGGAACAAGGACCAGAAGTTCGCCGAGCCGCCCACGCTCTTCGACAACTACCCCGGCCGCGGTCGCGCCGAATACGAGCAGGACATGTCGCTGGAAAAAACCTTCACCAAGCTCGACGCCAAGCTCAACATGCCGGGCAGCCTCAACGAAGAACAACGCAAGACTTGGGACGCCTACTACGCGCCGCGCAACGCCGCGTTCGAGGAGGCCAACCTCACCGGCAAGGAACTCGTTCGCTGGCGTTACCAGCGTTACATGCACGACTACCTCGGCTGCATTCTCAGCGTGGACGAGAGCGTCGGGCGGTTGCTCAAATTCCTCGATGACGAAGACCTCGCAAAGGACACCATCGTCGTTTACAGCAGCGACCAAGGCTTTTACCTCGGCGAGCACGGGTGGTTCGACAAGCGGTGGTTTTACGAGGAATCCCTCCGCACGCCGCTGCTCGCGCGCTGGCCCGGCGTGACCAAGCCCGGCAGCGTCAACCGCAGCGACATCGTCAGCAACCTCGACTTCGCCAGCACTTTCCTCGAAGCCGCCGGCCAGCCCATTCCCGCCGACATTCAGGGCCGCAGCCTGCTCTCCATCTTGCGCGGCCAGACGCCGGCCGACTGGCGCAAGAGTTTTTACTACCATTACTACGAGTATCCCGGCCCCCACAACGTGCGGAAGCACTACGCCGTCATCACCGACCGCTACAAGCTCGTCCACTTCTACGAGCCAGACGTGAACTACTGGGAACTCTTCGACCGCCAGAAAGATCCGCAGGAGCTGACCAGCTTCTACGAAGACCCGGCTTACGCGAAGACGCGCGCCGAGTTGCTCGCGGAGCTCAAGCGGCTGCGTGCCGAGTTGAAAGTCCCTGACCAGGACGCGCCCGACAGCATCATCCGTCCCGGCGGTGGCAAGGCCAAACAGGGTGACGGCAAGAAGCAGCCGCAAGCGAAGTAGCCGCCGCCGCTCTCGCTGGTGGGAAAGGGGCGTCGCCCACGGACGCCGGAACGCTCCAGCGTCCGTCGGCGTTCATCGTGCGATCAAGGGGCCGTCTGAAGGGTGCCAAGGCTGAATTTTCCTCGCCACGCCCGCCATCCGGCTCAATAAAACTCGCCGCCGCACGTCCATTGCTGGCCTGTCCGGCACTTGCATCACATGAAACTGAAGTTCCTGCTCGCCGCGAGCGCGTTGCTCGCCGCCTCGTTCACCCAACTGCTCGCCGCTAGCTTCGAGCTCAAGCCCGGCGAAAATGTCGCGCTCATCGGCAACGGCACGGCCGACCGCATGCAGCATCACGGCTGGCTCGAGACGCTGCTCCACGCGAAGTATCCGCAGCACAAGCTCATCGTGCGCAACCTCGCCACGGCGGCGGATGACGTCGGCGGCTTCCTCAACAAGGTCGCGAAGGGCGACGAGGCGTTGCGCAACCGCTCGGAAAATTTCGGCTCGAACGACAAGTCGCTCACGGACCTCAAGGCCGACGTGGTCTTCGCGTTCTTTGGCTACAACGAGTCGTTCCGCGGCGACGCGGGGCTGACGAAGTTCAAGACCGACCTCGACACGTTCGTGAAGGAGACGAAGGCCAAGAACTACAGCGGCAAGGCCGCGCCGCGCCTCGTGCTATTCGGCCCGCTCGCGGCGGAGAAGAGCAGCGATCCCAACCTGCCCGCCGTGGATGCGACCAACGCGAACTTGAAGAAATACTCGGACGCGATGGCCGAGGTGGCGAAGGCGAACGACGTGCCGTTCGTGAATCTCTTTGCACTGTCCAGCGAACAATACACCGCCGCCGCGAAGCAGAAGCAGGCGCTTACGTTCAACACCGTTCACCTCACCGCCGCCGGGGACAAGGCGCTCGCGCCGGAGATTTTCCGCGCGCTCTTCGGCGAGACCGCACCGGGCGGCAAGCTCGACAAGCTCAACGCGGCGGTGAACGACAAGAACAAGGAGTTCCACGCGCGCTATCGCACGGTGGACGGCTACAACGTCTATGGCGGCCGCTCCGGACTCGCGTTCCAGTCGGGCGTGCGGCCCTTCAAGAGCGGCATGCGCGAGCCCGAGGCTCCGCTGCTCTCGAACTACCAGACGATGCAGGACGAGATGAAGCAGCGCGACGTGATGACCGCGAATCGCGATCTACGTGTCTGGGCCGTGGCGCGGGGTGGCGACGCGAAGGTGGATGATTCCAACTTGCCGAAAGTGCGTTTGCTCCCCAGCTCGAACGTGACCAACGACATGCCGTATCTCAGCGGCGAAGAAACGATCAAGCACATCAAGACGGCGACGAACTTGAAGATCACGCTTGTGGCCGATGACGTGAAATTCCCCGAGCTGGCCACGCCGGTGCAGATGGCGTTCGATCCGAAGGGCCGCCTGTGGGTCGCCGTTTGGCCGAGCTATCCCGAGGTCGCGCCGACGGACAAGGTGAAGGACAAGTTGCTCATCTTCGACCTCGCGGCGAACGGTCAGGCGAGCAAGTGCACGACGTGGCTCGATGGCTTGAACTGCCCGACCGGCTTCCAGTTTCACAAGGACGGCGTGCTCGTGATGCAGGCGCCGGACCTGTGGTTCGTTCACGGCGCGGACGGCAAGGCCGGCGCGGTCGAGCGCGTGGTGATGGGCATGGATTCCGCCGACTCGCACCACACGGCGAACGCGATCTGCTACGAGCCGGGCGGCGCGATTTACCTGAGCGACGGCGTGTTCCACCGCACGCAGGTCGAGACGACCGCCGGAGCGGTGCGCAACGTGGACGGCGCGATCTACCGCTACGAGCCGCTCACGCACAAGTTCGAGCGCTACGTGCCCTACGGCTTCGCGAACCCGCACGGGCGCGTCTTCGACCGCTGGGGCAATGACTTCATCACGGACGCCACGGGCAACGCGAATTACTTCGGCCCGGCTTTCAGCGGCTTGATTGATTTCCCGGCGAAGCACGGCGGGCTGAAGTTGTTCTGGAAAAACCCGTCGCGCCCGTGCCCGGCGACGGCGATTCTTTCCAGCCGCCATTTCCCGGACGAGATGAACGGAAATTTCCTGAACTTCAACGTCATCACCATGCAGGGCGTCTTCCAGGCGAAATTCTCCGAGGACGGCGCGGGCATCAAGGGCGAGTCCGTCGAGGACCTGTTCAAGGGCGACAACGCGGCGATCCCGAACTTCCGCCCGATCTGCGGCGCGGTCGCGCCCGACGGCTCGTTCTACTTCTGCGACTGGGCCAAGCCGCTCATCGGCCACATGCAGCACCACATCCGTGATCCGAAGCGCGACAAGACCCACGGCCGCATCTACCGCGTGACCTACGAAGGCCGCCCGTTGCTCAAGCCGGTGAAGCTCGACGGCGAGCCGGTGGAGAAATTGCTCGAAGCCCTCAAGACGCCCGAGGACGACGTGCGCACCCGCGCGAAGATCGAGTTGAGCAAGCACGACTCCGCGAAGGTTATCGCCGCCACGAAGAAGTGGATCGCAGGCCTGAGCAAGACGGACAAGGAATACGAGCATCACCGCCTCGAAGGCCTCTGGGTCCACCAGTGGCACAACGTCGTGGACGAGGCGTTGCTCCGCGAGGTGCTCAAGTCGCCCGACTACCGTGCCCGCGCCGCCGCCACGCGCGTCCTCTGCTACTGGCGCGACCGCGTCAAGGAACCGCTCAAGCTCCTCCAAACCGCCGCGCAAGACGAACAGCCGCGCGTGCGCCTCGAAGCGATCCGCGCGTGCAGCTTCTTCACGACGAGCGCCGCCGCCGAAGTCGCGTTGAGCGCGCTGGAGAAGGAGAAGGATCCGAACAAGCCGGATTACTACATCAAGTATTGCCTCGACGAGACCATGAAGCAGCTCGGCAAGTTCAAGTGAGCTGACCAGCAGCCCGTTTCTGCGCAAGGGCCGGCGGACAACCCGCCGGCCTTTGCCTTGTCCCAAGCACCTGCGAAACGGCCTTGCCGCCCGCGGCTCACCGGAGGAAGCTGCGGCATGAGTTCGACTCGTGCCGTCCGCTCAGTTCCCCTCCTTCGCGTCGCCGCCATCACCCTCGCCGGACTGCTGGCGGTCGTCCCGTTTGCCTTGCATGCCGCCGAAGAATACAAGCTGACGGCCGAGCAGACCGCCGCGCTGGAAAGCACGCGCAAAGGTTTCGGCAAGGCCAAGAAGTTGCAGGTCGAGATCGAGAGGATGATGGGGCAGGCCGCCGAAACCAACCGGGTGCAGCTCGCCCTGAAGCTCGCCGTCGTCGTGGCGGAGAAGTGGCCCGATGACGCGGCGGACGCCGTGGGCAAGCTCGTGCAATTGCTGCCGGCCCAAGCCGTCCCGCTTGTCCACGCGGCGCTGAAGGCTGCGCCCAAGCAGGCGCGGCCCATCGCCTCAGCGGCCATGACGGCCTCACCGACCAATTCCATCCTCATCACCAGCACGGCCATTCAAGTGGTCCCGGCCGAGGGCAACGCGATTTTGGAAGCCGCCTCGTGGCGGGTGCCCCAGGAGTTGAAGCCGCAGTTGGAGCAACTCAAGGCGCGCCTGCCGCCCGAAGTCGTGAAACCGCCGGCCAAGCCGGTGAAGGTCGAGAATCCGTTCTCGAAGTAAGCCGGGCGAGGGCGCGCCCTTCAGGCGCGCAGAATCTCGGAGACCAGCCGCGCGTTCTGGCCGTCCACGAGGGACATCTCCTGGCCGTTGCGCTTGAAGGTGACCTGCTTGTAATCGAGGCCGAAGAGGTGCAGGAGCGTCGCGTGGTAGTCGTAGTGGTTGACGATGTCCTTCACGGCGTGGTGGCCGAACTCATCCGTCTCGCCGTAGGTGATGCCGCGCTTGAAGCCGCCGCCGGCGACCCACATCGAGAAGCCGTAGGTGTTGTGGTCGCGGCCCACCTTGTCCCGGCCCACGTCGTTTTGAATCGTCGGCAGCCGGCCCATCTCACCGCCCCAGTGGACGACCGTTGAGTCGAGGAGGCCGCGCGCCTTGAGGTCCGTGACCAGCCCCGCCGAGCCTTTGTCCACGTATTTGCACGCCGCCGGGAGGCCGGTGCGGATGCTACCGTGGTGGTCCCACGTTTGGTTGCCGGTGTAGAGTTGCACGAAGCGCACGCCGCGCTCGACGAGGCGGCGCGCGATGAGGCAGCGCGTGCCGAACTCGGCGGTGGCCGGCACATCAATGCCGTAGAGCGCCTTCGTGGCCGAGCTCTCGCCGGTGATGTCCATCGCTTCCTTCGCGGCGGTCTGCATCTTCGCGGCGAGTTCGTAGCTGGCGATGCGGGCCTGCAAATCCGTCTCGCCCGGATGGTCGCGGAGATGGTCGCGGTTCAGTTGGTCGAGGAAGGAAAGGTAGTTCTCCTGCGCGGTGCCGCGCAGATGCGGGGGCGCGTCGAGGTTCGGGATGCGCGGTTCCTTGGCGCGGACGGCGGTGCCCTGGAAGAGCGAGGGCAGCCAGCCGTTCTCCCAGTTCGCCACGCCGAGGACGGGAAGGCCGCGCGGGTCGGTGAGCGCCACGAACGCCGGCAGGTTGCTCGTTTCCGCGCCAAGGGCGTAGGTGAGCCAGCTTCCGAGCGTGGGCCGGCCGCCGAGGACGCGGCCGTTTTGCAGCGCGTAGATGGACTGCCCGTGGTTGTTCACGCCGGTGTGCATGCCGCGCAGGAGGCAGACGTCGTCCACGATGCCCGCGAAGTGCGGCAGCAGCTCGCTGACGTCCATGCCGCACTGGCCGTGCTTTTGGAATTTCCACGGGCTGGCGAGGACCTTGGGGCTGGCCTGCGCGGCGTTGTCGTATTTGATTTCGCCAGGGAACTTCTGGCCGTCGTATTTGTCGAGCGCAGGCTTGGGGTCGAACAAATCCATGTGGCTCGGCCCGCCCTGCATGAACATCGAGATCATGGCCTTGGCGCGCGGCTGGAAGTGCGGACGCTTGGGCAGCAGGTCGAAGTTCTTGGGGTCGAGGTCGGGGCGCGGCGCGTTGGCGAGCAAGTTGTCCTGCTTGAGCAGCCACGCGAGGGCGACGGAGCCGAGGCCGAAGCCGGACTGCGCCATGAAGTGGCGGCGGGAGTTGCAGGCGGTGCGGGTCATGGTCAATTACTCGACGTAGAGGAAGCGGTTCGCAGTCAACAGCGCCTGACAGAGGCTGGTGAGCGCGTGATCGTCGGGATTGGTAGGCGGGGCTTCCTTGCCCTTGGCCACTTTGGCTTCCTTCGGCGAATTGGCCGTGAAGTGCGCGCGTTGCTTGCTGAGGAAGGCGGTGGCATCGGCCAGCTCCGCGCCGCTCGGGCGGCGGCTGAAGGCGAGCTGCCACGCGCGCGCGATCTTGGATTCGTCGGTCGAGTCGCCGGCTTCTTTCGTGACGCGCTCGGCAAAGAACTTCGCCTGCGTGAGCGTGAACTCGCCGTTCATCAGCGCGAGCGACTGCGGGGCGACGGTCGAGGCATTGCGGAGCTCGCAGTTCGGCTCCATGCGCGGCGCGTCGAACGTCTCCATCATCCCGAGCGGCTTGCTGCGGCGCATCTGCACGTAGAGGCTGCGGCGGAACTCCTCGCCGTTGAGCGAAACGAACCGGCCGCTCGGACGGCCCGCGGTGTCGTCGGTGTTGACGCCCACGACGACCTGCCCGGTCTCGTCGGTCATGATGGGCACGGGCGCGCCCCCGGCCTTCGGGTTCAGCTTGCCGCTCACGAAGAGCTGCGCGTCGCGGAGCTGCTCGGCGTCAAGGCGGCGGATGGGGTAGCGCCAGAGAAGTTTGTTGTCAGGATCGAGGGTCGAGCGGGGGTCGGGGGTAGGCTTCGAGGCCGAGCGGCTTTCGACCTTGCTGCTCTGCCGATACGCCGCGCTCGTCATGATGAGCTTGTGAAACTTCTTCAAGCTCCACCCCTGCGCGACGAACTCGCTCGCCAGCCAGTCGAGCAGTTCCGGGTGCGTGGGCCGCTCGCCCAGCGTGCCGAAGTCCGCCGGCGACGCCACGATGCCGCGCCCGAAGTGGTGCAGCCACACGCGGTTCACGAGCACGCGCGCCGTAAGCGGGTGCGTGCCGTCCGTGAGCGCGCGGGCGTAGGCGAGGCGGCGACCAGTGGTGGGAAGCGATTTGTCTTTCTCCGGCACATCAACGGGCCGCAGCGCAGCGAGGATGGTCAAGTCGCCGGGCTTCACCGCAGCGGCGGGCTGGTCGGGATCGCCGCGATGAAAGAGGAACGTCGGCGCGGGTTCCACCTTCGCGCTGGCGGCGGTGGCGACTTCGTTGAAGACGGGAATGAACTCCTCCGCCGGCTTCTTCTCGCGAATCTTCGCGGCTTCGTCCGCCTGCTTCTTCAGCTCGTCCGCCTTCTTTTGCTCGTAGAGATACAGCGAGCCGGGGCTGAGTTGCATGACGGTCGGGTGCTCCTTGAGCAGCTTGGTCTGCGCGGGCGTGCGTTTGGCGGCGGCGGTCTTGTAAGCCTCGCGGAGCGGAGCGCGCAAGTCTTCGGGGCGCTTCAGCAATTCCTTTTCGAGAACTTCGTTGATGAACTCGTCCTGCTTTTTTAAGCGTGCGTCCTCGATGACCTTCGCCTCCTTCTCCACCTCGGCGGCCTTCGCGCGGTCCGCGTCCGACATGAGCGACACAAGCCGCGCGGGCGGCGTGCGCCACGTGCGGAGGTCGAAGCCCGGCTCGAAATCAGCGCGCAGCGTGTCGTACTCCGCCAGCGGGCTCG
>JBJTAU010000504.1:0-4324 GCA_046090965.1 Limisphaerales bacterium
TTCGCCATCCACCAGCACGCGGCCCGCACCAGGCGCGAACAGGCCGAGCACGAGATCGCCGAGCGTGCTCTTGCCGGCACCCGACGCGCCGACCAGCGCGGTCATGCGCCGCGCGGGGATGGTGAGGTTCACTTGGTGCAGTGCCTCGCGTCCGGCCTCGGGGTGGTAACGGAAGGACACGTTTTCCAACCGCACTTCTCGCTGTAGCTCGATGGTGGCGGAAGCCGCAGCCACAGCTTCGCGTGCGGCGTCGAGTTCGGAGCGCAGCGCTTCCACGGCTTCAAATGCGGGTTGATAATGGACGATGTGCTGCCAGGTGCTCTGGATCGCGCCGATGCGCGGCAGCAGCCGGGTGAAGACAAAGACCATGAGGACGAGCTGCGCGAGTTCGAGCCGCGCCCACTTCACGGCGACGTAGAGGAAGGCCATCAGCGCGGTCCAGCCCGCCAGCTCGAAGAACACGCGCGAGGCGGAAAAAATCTGTCGCGCCGCGACGAAGTGCTCGGCAATGGCGTGCGTGGCGCGGCGGAACAGCTCGAGGTGGTGGCCGCCGCGCCCGTGGCTCCGGGCGACCTTGAAGCCCGCGAGGTGCTCGGCGATGGCGGCGGTCATCTCGGCGCGGCACTGCTGTCCGGATTTGCCGGCTTCGTGCGCCCGGCGGTTGAGCGGGCGCAGCGCCACCGCCACCGCCACACCGCAGCCCAGCGCGAGCGCCGTGAGCGACGGCGAAAGCGTCAACGCCACGGCCAAATGCACCGCCGCCAGCCCGCACAAGCCGACGAGCGAGACGCCCTGCTGCGCCGCAAAGCCCGCGTTGTCCACCTCCTGCGTGAGCGCGCGGGTGAGGTCTGCGGCGCGCAACCGTGTGAAGGCCAGCCAGCGCGCGTTCACGAGCGACTCGTAGAGCCGGTCACGCAGATGCGCCGTGTAGGCGGCCTCGATCCGGGCGTTGTGCTGGTCAGCCAGGCGGCGCAGCCCCGCCTGCACCACGAGCACGACGACGAAGCTGCCCAGCACCAGCTCGAGGCCGGGCGTAACGCCGAGCGCGGCGAAGATTCTCCGCCACACCCCAGCCAGCCCGGCTGCGGCCTGGACCTGACCCAGCCCGAGCAGTTCCACCAGCGGCATCAACAACAGCAGCCCAGCCGCCTCCAGCGTGGCCACCGCGATCAACAACGCGGCGGAGCCAGCGACGCGCCAGCGCGCGTGGGCGAGAAAGCTGCGGAGAAAGGCGGAGGACATGGCGGTTCAGTGACGAGCGGGAGGGAGTCTGTTGCGCAACCGGAGGGGAGAAAAGAAAAAGCGCACCCACCCGGTGCGCTGGAGCGGCGGGGGAAAATCGTTTGCCTCAGTCGGCGGCGACCTTCGCCCGCGAACCTTGGACCTTGGATGCCTGGCTCGCCCACCGCGCCTCGATGAGTCGCAGGGACAGGAGCGCCTCCGCCAGCGCGCGCTGGAAGGCGTAGTGCCAGCCGGCCCAGCCGTCGAGACAAACACCCTTGAGGAACAGCGTGTAGAGGAACGCCGCAGGCGGCCCGAGCACGATGGTCTTCCGCACGCGGTCGTTGAAGGACAGGCCTTCGCCTCCCTGCGCTAGCAGTTTCTCCACCTCCTGCTGCGCGTAGTGGTCCTGCGCGCGCAGCCAGTGCGAGAGGGGCTTGCGGTCGTCGTGCCAGATGCGGCCTCGCAGCGAACGCACGCCGCCGTCCACGACCACGCGGTGGGCGTGGCCGTCGTCCACGTAACGCGCGCGCGCGCGGCGGAAGAGCACGGTGCGCGGCGGATAGAGTGTGCCGCGCAGGGGCCGGCCGTTGACGCAGTAGCGGAAGCCGGCGGAGAAGCCGGCCTCCTCAGAAGCGGGGGCGAGCGCGCGCAGTTCGCCCACCAGTTCCTCAGTCAGCAAATAATCTGCGTCGAGCGAAAGCACCCACTCGGAGTCGAGCTGCGACAGGCCGAAATTGCACTGGCCGGCGAAGGTGTCGAAGGGCCGCTCCACCACGCGGACATTGGGGAACTGCCGCGCCAGCGCGACCGTGGTGTCGGTGCTGCCGCTGTCGAGGACGAGGACACGCGGCACCCACGCCAGCCGCGCGAGCGTGCGCGCGAGGTTCGGCTCCTCGTTGCTGGTGAGCACGAGGGCGCTGAGTGATTCCACGAGTCCGGCCATGCTAGGTGCGCGCGGGCTTGACGCCCTCGACCAGCAACGTGTGCGGTGCCTCCGGGGTGGTCTCCCACTCCAGGCCAAGCACCTCGGGGCCAAAGTCCGCCGGATGCAGCGTATCGGTCTTGGGCCGGACCGCCGTGAGCTGTCCAAGTCCGGCCTGCGTGGCGAGTTCCTGGAGAAACGAGGGCGTGAGGATCGTCAGGTGTTCGCCCCGGCAGAAGATGTAGTTCTCCAGCCGGCCACCGAGTGTCGTGCGCTTGTCGGGAAAGTCGGAGATCCACGCGGACGCGCCCTCGACATACTTCCGCATCGCCATGTCCCCGTGCGGCCCGCCGACGCGAAAGACGCCGCCGGGCTTCAGGCAGCGGGCTAGCTCGCGGAAATGGAAGGCCAGGTCCGGCAGGTGCTCGATGACGTGGTGCGAGTAGAAGGCGTCCACGCTGTTGTCGGGAAATGGCAGGCCGTCGGCCAGGTTGGCCCACACGTCAATCTTCGCCGTCAGGAAGTTCGCGTCCACGTTCACCCAGCCGGGGAGATAGTTTTTCTGCCCCGGCCCGAGATGCGCGCGCACCGGTGCGGTGCGGCGCGCGGCGAAGTGGCGGTGCCTCCACGCGTTGAGCGTCATCACGGGGCCGCACAGGGTGTAGAACGTGGCCTTGAGTCGTCGGGAGATCATGGGGTGGTTTTGAACGAGTCAGTCATCGCGGCCGGACAGTCCGGCGATTCACCCGCCCTTGACGGGCGGTCGGGCCGTCAGGATACGGCGGTATTCGTCCACGATGCGCCGGGCCGCCGCCGGCCAGGTGAAGCGCTCGTGGACCAGCCTTGCGCCTGCGCGGCCCAACGCTTCGCGCCGATCGCGGTCCCGCAATAGTCCGGTGAGCGCCGCCGAAACGGCGTCCGGCTGCATAGCTGGCACGGTGCCAGTCTCGAATTCCGCAACTTCCCGCGCGAGCGCCACGCCCGGCGTCACCACCACCGGCAGTCCCGCCGCCATCGCCTCGACGACCGCGATGCCGAAGTTCTCCGAGTGCGAGGTGAGAGCGAACACATCCGCGCCTTGGAGCAGAGTCTGCTTCCACTCGCCGCTGGCAAAATCCTCGCGCCGGGTGCGCGCGGCCAAACCGGTTTCACGCAACAGCTGTTTCATCTGCGCCTCGTAGGCCGGCGACTCGGCATTGCCAGCGAGCACGAAGGTGAAGCGCTCCGTCGCCGCCAGCCGGGCCAGCGCCGGGATCAAAACCTCCAGCCCCTTTTTGGGATGCACGCGAGAGAGGAAGAGGACGACCTTCTCGTCTGGCGGCAACTCCAGCTTCGCCCGCAGCTTCACCCGCGCATCCGGCACCATCGCTGGCAGTTCGATCCCATGCGGAGCCACAAACCCACGCGTGCCCAGCCCCAACCCCGCCGCCTCGTCCTGCTCCTGCTGCGTGGTGAAGTGCAACGCCGCCGCACCCCGGAGGTTGGCCCGCTCGGCGAGTGCCAGATACAACCGCTTCTTCAACGCGCGCCGTTGGAGCGACCAGACACAGAGCTGCCCTAAGGGCCGGTTCACATACGGCACCCGGCGCAGCCGGGCCCGCCGCATTGCACAGGTGGAGGCGTAGGAAAACACCGCGTGGACATGAATCAGATCGTAGCTGCCGACCGCAGCCGCCAACCACCGTGATAACTGGCCTGAGTAGGCGAACTCCCGCACCGGACGCACGATCGGCGAGAAACGGGGAAAGAAACGCACCGGCACGTCAGCGTGGGTCGTGAGGGTCTCCAGCGGAACTTCCAGCACCTGATCACCATCGTCGTTGGTGGCGGCAATTTCCGCATCCACCCCTTCGACCCGCAAGGCCCGAACCATCGCCAGCACCGCCTGGCTCGGCCCCCCGCGCACCGGTGACACCGACGGAATGACGTGCAGCACTCGCACAGTGCAGGAAGCAGTTCGACGCCAACCGCTCAGAAGAGCGTGTAGATGAACGGGGCCGCCGCCGTGCCGCCGAGAATCAGCAGCGCCCCGATAGCCAGCAGCGCCAGCAGCAGCGGGATGAGCCAGAACTTTTTGTTCTCGCCTAGAAAGCCGATGAATTCCCTCACGATGCCGGGCTGTTCCTGCTCGCCGGCTTGCTCGAATTCGTTCGGCTTTGGGTCGCTCATGATTTGTCG
>JBJTAU010000505.1:0-5935 GCA_046090965.1 Limisphaerales bacterium
CGCCCCGAAGTCGGCCGGCTGCCACGCGCCGATTGACCCGGACGGCGCCGCGCCGGAGCGCAACGATGCGATGGGCCGCCTGCGCGCGAAGGACGCGGCTGGCCTGGCGATTGACACCCACACCCGCACGGCGGACGGCACGGAGCTGGAGGGACTCGATGGCTTGCGGAACTATCTGCTCACGACGCGGCGCGACGCCTTTGAGCGCCAGTTCTGCCGGAAGCTGCTGGGCTTCGCGCTCGGCCGCAGCGTGCAGTTGAGCGACCAACCGCTGCTCGACGAGATGCTGAGGCAGCTCGCCGCGAACGAACACCGCGTCGGCCTCGCCGTCGAAATGATTTTGCGCAGCCGGCAGTTCCGTGATATACGCGGACGCGACATGGCCGCAGCCGAATGACTTTCAACCTATGAGCACACACCGTTTTCATCGCCGCGCGTTTCTGCGCGGAGTCGGCGTCACGATGGCCCTGCCGTGGCTGGAGTCGTTCAATGTTTGGGGCGATGAGCCGAAGCGGAAGCCCGCGAGCGAGGCGCCCGTGCGGCTCGCCGTGCTCTTCGCCGGCAACGGCTTTCACTCGAAGGAATGGTGGGCCAAGGGCGAAGGCAAAGCGATGGAACTGGGCCGCGTGCTCGCGCCCGTCGCGGACTTCCGCGAGAAGCTGCTCTTCGTGCGCGGTCTGTATCACGAGGAGGCGCGCAAGGGAAACATCCACAGTTCGCAGACGGGCAACATGCTCTCGGGCGCGCCCATCGCTAGTGGCGGCGAGATCCGCTCGGTCACGAGCTTCGACCAGATGCTCGCGCAGACTTACGGACGCTCGACGAAGGTGCCGAGCCTCGTGCTGGGCTGCGAGCACTCGAACCCGTCCGTCCACAAAAACTACTCGATGCTTTACAGCTCGCACATCTCGTGGAGTTCGCCGACGACACCGACGCCGCTGGAGCTGTATCCCGCGCTGGCCTTCGACCGCTTGTTCAAGGACGCCGCCACGCCGGGCGACAAGAGCGTGCTTGACGCCGTTCTGGCCGACGCCAGCAGCTTGCGCCGCAACCTCCGCACCGCCGACCAGCGCAAGCTCGACGAGTATCTCGACTCCGTGCGCGACGTGGAGCAGCGCATCGAAAACGCCGGCCAGCGCGGCGAAGTGCAGGGCTGGCGGCCCACGCTCGCGAAGCCGAACATCGCACGTCCCGCCGAGGGCATCCCGCAGGACGTAGCCGAGCACATGCGGCTCATGTGCGACCTGCTGGTGCTCGGCTTCCAGACCGACACCACGCGCATCACGACGTTGAAGCTGAACAACGATCACAGCGCGCTGCGTTTTCCGAACCTGCCCAGCGTGCAGCAGAAGGGCAACGGCATTGACTACATGATTCACCACCTGCTCTCGCACAGCGACGGCGAGGACTGGCTGAAGGTGAACCAGTTCTTCCTCGAACAAGTCGCCTACCTCGCGCGTAAGATGGATGCGATCCAGGAAGGCCCGCGCACGTTGCTCGACAACTCGATGGTGATGCTCTGCTCCAGCATGATGGCCGGCGCGCGCCACGATAACGACCAACTGCCAGTCGTGCTGCTCGGCAGCGCGGGCGGCCGACTCAAGGGCGGTCGCGCGCTTGATTACAAAGACAAGCCCGACCGGCAGCTCTGCCGTCTCTTCCTCTCGATGATGGACAAGATGGACGTGCGCCCGGGCACCTTCGGGGACGCGAAATCTCCGCTGGAGGAAGTCTAATTGCAGTTTGGTTCGTCAGTTTGCTTCACCATGAAAACTGCCCTGTTGGCCATTGCTTTGCTCGCGGTCTCTGCACGCGCGGAAGAAGCTTTCCGCATCGAGAAGGACATCGCCTACCTCGCGCCGGAGCGCAAGGAGAAGGCCGATCTTTACCTGCCTGCGAGCAACCCGTCCGGCGCGCGGCGGCCGGCGGTGGTCATCATCCACGGCGGCGGCTGGACCGGCGGCGACAAAGGCGCGGCGCGCGAAATCAACATCGGCACCAACCTCGCCCTGAACGGCTACGTGGGCTTGAGCATCAACTACGTGCTGGCCAGCACGAACAAGGACGCCAAGGCGACGTGGCCGCAGAACCTGCACGATTGCATGACGGCAGTGCGCTGGTTGCGCAAGCACGCGGAGCGACTTCAGGTGAACCCGCAGCGCATCGGGGTCATCGGCGGCTCGGCGGGCGGGCATCTGGCCGCGATGCTCGCGGTGCTGGGCGAGAAGGACGGGCTCGACCCCAAGGGACCCTACGGCGAGTTCTCCTGCCGCGTGCAGTGCGCCGTGGACCTTTACGGCCCGGCGGACTTGGCGGGCCATCACGACATCACGATGCTGGGCAAGAAAATCGCCGAAGCGCCGGAGCTTTACCGTGCCGCGTCGCCGGTGACTTACGTGGACAAGAATGATCCGCCGATCCTCATTATGCACGGGACGGCGGACAAAACGGTGGACCTCGAGCAATCCAAACTCTTCGCCGCGAAGCTCAAGGAAGTCGGCGCACGTCACGAGTTGGTAATCGTCCCCGGCGCACCGCACACGTTTCACCTCCAGCCGAAGCAGGCGGACTTGCGCCCGAAGGTGTTGGGCTTCTTTGATCAACATTTGAAAGCTGCGCGTTAGAGGGCTTGAGTCGCCGTCAGGAACTGTGAGTTAATCCGGCGAAACAAAGACGCACGAACCGATAAGAAATTGATTATGCACCTGATGGGAATTGGCGACGAGGCGGGCGGTGGGTTGGACTTCCAAATCAAGGCCGCGAAGGAACTCGGTTGGAAACACCTTGAGATGCGCGGCGTCGAGGTTCCGGGCTTCGCGAAGGCGAACTTCCACGAGATTCCCGACGCGGCCTTCGACATCGCAGCGGCGAAGATTCAAGAGGCGGGCCTCGGCGTGTATTGCTTCGGCTCCACCATCATGAACTGGGCCAAGAACGTCGAGACGCCGTTCGACGTGACGCTCGGCGAGGTGCGCCGAGCCATCCCACGGATGCAGCGGCTCGGCACGAAGTTCGTCCGCATCATGTCCTTCAAGCCCAAGGACACCGACGCCGTCACGCCGCCCGTCGTCTTCGAGCGCGTGCGCGAAGTGACGAAGATGTTCACTGGCGCCGGCCTAACCCCCGTGCATGAGAACTGCATGAACTACGGCGGCATGAGCAGCGCCCACGCGCTCGAGATGCTCGACAAGTGCCCCGGCCTCAAGTGGGTGTTCGACACCGCCAATCCCATCTTCAACGCTGACCGCCAGCTCCCGCAGCCGTGGCCGCGCCAGAATGCGTGGGAGTTCTGGACCACCGTCCGCGACCACGTCGCGCACATCCACGTGAAGGACGCGACGTGGAATCCGGCCAAGAACGACGCCGACTACAACTGGCCGGGTGACGGTCAGGGCCAAGTGCGCCGCATCCTTGCGGACGCCTTCGCGCGCGGCTATGACGCCGGCATCAGCATCGAGCCGCACATGGTCGTAGTCTTCCATGACGCCGGCTCGAAGGTCACCAACGACGCGGACGTGTGTGCGAACTTCATCGAGTATGGCCGTCGACTGGAGAAGCTCATCGCCGAAGTGAAGGCGAAGTAAGGTCTTCGCCGGACTTGCGCCCGTTGGCGGGAAGCGTATACCTTGAGCGTCGCCGCAACCTCACAAACCTTCCGCCATGAAACGCCGCTCCTCCCTCCTCGCCGTTGCCCTCGCTTCGCTCGCTGTCACCGCGTCCGCGCAGGACAAGGCGCTCCTCGGCACTTGGGAAGGCTGGCTGGTGGATGGCGACGGCAGCCAGAAGTCGCAGCAGCGCCAGCGCATCAGCGAGATGGTCATCACGCCACAGCAGATCACCTGCAAGGACGGGCGCGGCACTAGCATGGGCACGGGCACTTACCGCACCGGCGGCACGGGTGCGCTGCGGACGCTTGACGCCACCGGCACTGCCGGCCAACCGCAGGGCAAGGCCTTTCAAGGTGTCTATCAGGTCAGCGGCGACACGCACAAGTGGTGCTCCGGCAACGACAAGGCGAAGACCCGACCAGCCGAGCTGAAGACCAACGTCGGCAACGGGCATTTCCTCATGATCCTGACCCGCAAGACCGACGGCAAAAAGTGAGTTGCCAGCACGTCCGGGCTTTCCCATTGTCCCGCCATGAAAGCCCGCATCTGCAAGTCACTCCTCCTCGTCGCCACCACGCTCGCCTTCGCCACGCCGCTGTTCGCCCAGGGCGCGAAGGAAGAACTCGCCAAGATGGAAGGCACTTGGGTCGGCGGCGTTCGCTCGCCCGCTGGCAAGGCCAAGGAAGGTTCTGCCACGATGGTCGCCATCTCCGAACTGACCATCAAGGACGGCAAGATCACCGCCTGCAAGGACGGCAAAGGAGTGAGCTTGGGCAACCGCGAGAGCCTTGCCTTGAACCCCGCCAGCAAGACGCTCGACGCGACCGGCGACTCCAAGAACGGCAAGAAGGGCGTGTTCCAAGGCATCTACCGCATCAAGGACGGTAAGCTCGAGTGGTGCGCGGCCAATCCCGGCATTGACCGCCCGAAGGATTTCTTCACCACGCCGCAGGTGCAGTTCCACATGGTCTTCGACAAGAAGAAGTGAGCGCGGCGCGGCCCATGCCGCCGTCAGCGCCACTGGCTCCACCAGTCCCCGAACGACTCCGCGTCCCGCGCGCGAGAGAGCTTTCCCTGCTCATGCCAGAGCACCGCTGCGTGACCGTGGGAGAAGCGCGTCTCCCACGGGATGTGATACGCGCCCGCCTCCAGCCAAACTAGCCGGTCGCCGGGACGGAGACTGCGCGGCAGCGGGCGGCGCGTGAGCTGGTCAAAGGCCATGCAGGTCGGGCCGTGGACGGCGGTGGGCACGACGGGACCGGTGCGCTTGGGCGCGGAAAAGAGGCCGTGCTCCTCCCAGTTCGAGACCAGCGCGTTCATCGTCCGCCCGCCGTCGCAGATCAACTGCCGCAGGCCGGCGCGTTCCTTCACGTCCAGCACCGTGACGACCAGCACGCCGCTGCGCGCGCTGAGGAAACGCCCGTTCTCCAACCAAAGCTCGCGCAGTCCGGTGAAGCGCGGCAACCAGCGGCGGAATACCTCTCTGAGATCTGCAATGTTGAACTGCGACGCAAAGGCCCGCCCGTCATGTCCCAAGGTGTGCCGCGGAGGCAGTCCGCCCCCGCAGTCGAGAAACTCCGGCCACCAGTTCGCCGCCGCGCAAAACGAGTGCACCTCGCGGATCGCCTGCTCATAGATGCGGGGGCTCGCCACGTTCGTTCGCAGATGGAAGTGCAGCGTCTCGGCAGCCAGCCCGGCGCGCTTCAGCGAGCGCAGCGCGGCCTTCGCCTCGTCCGGCTCAAAGCCGAACTGTGTGGGAAACTCGGGATGCTCCGGGTCGTGCTCCAGACTCGTGCGCAGGCGCAGGCCGATGCACCAGTTGAGCTGCTTCGCCAACGGCAACAGCACTTTCATCTCGCCGGGCGAATCGAAGTTCACCCGCTGGCCACGTGCGGTGACACGGGGCAACCAGCGGTGCTTGGCCGGCCCGTTGATGAGAATGTCGTCCGTGGCGAAGCCCGCGTGCCGCGCGGCGCGATGCTCGAACTCGCTCACCACCTCAATGGGGCTGCCCTGCTCACGCCACCAGCGTAGGAGCGGCGCGACGGGCTGCGTCTTGCACGAGAGCCAATGCCGCACGGGAACCGGCAGCGGCTCCAAGGCCCGCAGTTCTTGCAGCGCCTCGGCGATTGGCTCGGCGGAGAAAAGGTAGAAGGGCGTCGGCGTGCCGGTGGCCAGCGCGTCGCGCACGAGGCGACGCCAGAAGGCCAGCACGCGCGGCGGGTGGCCGAAGTCACGCGGTTCGGTTGGCGGCTTCATGATTCGTCGATCGCCCGACAATGGGAGCGCGGCAGTCATGCCGCAGAAAGCAACGGTGGCAAATGCGC
>JBJTAU010000506.1:0-13835 GCA_046090965.1 Limisphaerales bacterium
CTGGTGCGCTCGCCGTTGCTGCCCATCGCCAGGATGGCCGCCATGCCGAGCAATCCGCCGCGTGGCGAGCCTGCGGGCAGCTTCACTTTTTGAAACGCGTCGCCGCTGATGCCTTCGAGGCCGTAGTAGGTGGCGAGCAGGACGTTGACGTGGATGTCGTCGCTCTTGAGCAGGCGCGTGAGGATGCCCTTGTGCCGCAGCAGGTGCGCGAAGGTCTCATACACCTCGCCACGCGCGGCGGCCTTCGCGCTCTCGTCGAAGTCGCGGAACTGCTTCGTGTCGAACTGGAAGAAATCGAGCCGGTCCATGCCGAGCCACTGATGCACGAAGCCGCTGACAAACTCGTCCGCCTTCGGACTGGCGATCATGCGGTCCACTTCTCGCTCGATGACTTCGGGCTTGGTGAGGTCTGCTTTGAGAAGCTGTTCATCCGGCGGTGCGCTCCAGAGGAAGTAGGACAGGCGTGAGGCGAGTTCGGGAGGGGACAGCGATCTCTGCCTTTCATCTTTTACCCCCAACTTTTTACCAGCCTCTGCATTGGGTAACAGATTCGGGGTAAAAGATTGGGAGCCCGTTTCCTGAAGATACAAGAAGCCCGGCGAGGCCAGGATCACACTCAGCGGCTCGCGGATGGCTTTGCCGAAGGAATCGCCCGCTTTGACGCGTGCGTCGTGGAGTGCCACAAGTTTGTCCACGAAGGCTGCCGAGGGCTGCTTCCCACGAAAGGCGCGCACGGCGAATCGCCCGATCACGGCGCGCGCATCGGTCTCGCCAGCGGCCAGCACCGGCACGACGCCGGTCTTCGCGCCCCCACGCACCAGCGGGCCTTCCCACTCAATCCAATCCAACCACAGCACGGGATCGCGTTGCTTCGCGTCGGCGATTTGGCGGGTTCTGCCCGGCAGGCTGATGGCCTCCTTTTTCAGCGGGCGCTTTTCAAACAGCACAAACTTCCGCGGGCCACCAGGGACAATCTTGAACGGCAGCTCAATGATCTCCGGCTGGTCCAGAGTGGCGGTGATCTGTTTGTTGGCGAGGAAGGTGCGGTCGTCCTTATCAATGGGACTCGCCTCGACAAACGTGAGGAACGCGCGCTCGCTCGGCATGTCCGGCACGCGACCGATCTTCACGCGCATCACGTAGTCGCCGGACGCGAGGTCAGCGGGCATGTCGATGGCGTATTCGCAGGTTTCCTGCACGGTGTTGTCGAGATAGAGGCCGGTCTTCGACAGCGGTCGGTCGAGGTATTGCTGGAACCAGCGGTTGTTGCTGTCCCACACGACCTTGGCGAACTCCGCGTGCGATTTGTCGGTGAAGTCGAACTCCTTCAGCCGCTTCTCATCGCCGCCCGCGGCCTTCCACTTCGCGTATTGCTCGTTGAGATACTTGAAGCGCAAATGCCCGCGCTCCACCTCCGCACGGCGCTTCTCCGGCTCGATGCGCTCCACTTTGGCGACGGGGGCCTGCGGCGCGAGCGGACCCTCCCACTCCACCCAGTCAATCCACAGCGCGGACGGCGGGCCAACGCCGGTGGCCTTCTGCGCGGTGGTGAAGAGTTCGTGGTCCAGCTTCACATCGCGCTTCTCCCGCAGCACGAAGGTGCGCGGCCCGTTCGCGGTGATGCTCACGGGGACTTCGATGACCTGCGGTGACTCGGTGGTGCCGCTGATTTGGAAGGTCTGCATCAAGGTGAAGTCCTCGCGCTCCTCCGGCTTCATCCGGCTGCCGAGGGCAACGAAATGGCGCTCCTTGGGCGTGCCCTTCACCGCGCCGATGCGGAAGCGCAGCCGGTATTCGCCCGGCTCCGCATTTTAGATCTCATGCTTCGTCTTGAGCCAGCCCGACGGCTGATCCGGCGGCAGCGTGATGACCTCCTCGGTGTGGACGTTGTAGATCGTGAGATACGCGCCAGTCTTCGTCAGCGGATCATTTAGGTAGCGCTCAAAGGTCTGACTGACCTGCTCAAATCCGCGAATGCGAAACTTCGCCTCCTGCTCGTCGGGAATGCCCTTCTGCGGCTGCCTGGTCTCCATGAACTTCTTCGCCGCCTCGTAGCCGCCTTTGAAGTAGCCATAGTAAGTGCCGCCCACCATCGCGTTCGCGTGCAACTCGACCTCGCGGCGCTGTGTAATTGTTTTTGGCGCTGCGAGCGCTGGCACATTGGCATTCACCGGCCCTTCGAGTTCGACAAAATCCACCCAGATGCACGGACGCGGCCCGGTGCCGGTTTTGTCCCACGCCTCGCGGAACATCGCATACTCAGCCTCGCGGTTGTTCGGGCGCTTATCACGGATGGCGAAGTTGCGGTCGCCGCTTGCGTTGATCTCCACGGGAATCTCCAGCGCCTGCGGCTTCGCCAGCGTGCCGGTGACTTGATGCGAACTGAGCACGATGAAATCCGCCGCATCCGCCTTGCCCGTGCCAATCTCGATGAAGCGGCGTTCCTTCGGTGATTCATCGCTCGCAGCGAGACGCACGCGCAGCGTGTATTTGCCCGCTGGCCATTTCTCCGGCGCGGTGATGCCGGTGAAGCGGCCGAGGCTGTAAAGCATCAGCCAGGCACCGGTGTCACGCTGCGGGAGCTTTTGGTAGTCGTCGTAATAGCGGAAGTGGTAGCTGTATTCACTGCGGGCGAACTGCGCGTCGTCCGCATCGCGGAAGCCGAACTGCGTCGGCGTCGGCGCACCGTTGATTTGGGCAAAGCCGTTGTAGAACAGGTGCGGCTGCGTCTTGAGCCGTGGGGCAGCGCGGAGTTTAGCGATGGCCGCGGCGTTCTCGGGTTTCTTCGCAGCCTCATCAATGGCGGCGCACCAATTCTGGAAGCGTCCGTATTTCTCCGCGTAGCCCTGCGCGTAGATGGGCATGTATTTGTTCGCCCACTGTTCGGGGTCTTTGCGGAGTTTCTCGACCTTGGTTGCGATGGTCGGAGCTTGGGCGGCGACTGTGCTTTCCACTTCAATCCAATCAATCCACAGCGCGAACTCCGGGCCGATGCCGTTGCGCTGCTTTGCCTCCGCGAAGAGCCGGTTCGCCGCCGCATCCGACTCGTGCGACCCGCGCTCGCGGAACATGTAGGTGCGCTCATTCGTCGCCAGCAGCTTCAGCGGGAGGGTGAGCACCTGCGGGCTCGCGACCGTGCCGGTGACTTCAAACGTGCCCGCCACGGCACACACTCCGCTGGGGTCCTGCGGCCCGAACTCGACGAACCGCCGCCCGCGCGGCGTGCCCTCCGTGGCGGCGATACGGACCCGCACCAAGTAATCGCCCGGCGGCCACTCACGCGGGACGTTGAACATCTGCCGGGAGTTCACATACGCGTCATCAATGGTGAGGAACGTGCCGGTCTTCGTGAGTGGATGCTCCACATACGCGCGATGGTGGGGCACGTAATGCAGCCAATCGCGACGGCCCATTTGCTCCGCGTGCGTGGCGTCCACGAAACCAAAGTCCTTCGGCGCAGGCGCTCCGTTGACCCGGCTCCACTGCGTGTGCAGGTGGGTGGAATCGCTCTTCTTCTCCGCGCGAATCTGGGCGGCGATGGCTGAGTTTTCCGGCTTCCCCGCTGCGGCTTCCACGGCAGCCGTCCACTTCACGTAACGCTCCCGGGCATCCACCCGCTCCGCGAGGCCTCGCCGGATGCGTTCGTTGGTCCACTCCGCCTCGACATGAATCTTAAGCGGCTTGCTCTGCGGCGGCGGGGCCTGACGCGCGAAGTGCTCGTCCAACGCCTGCCGCCCGAGCGCGAGGTATTGTTCGAACTGGTCGCTCGACATGAAGAGCGACGAACCCACCGTGTCGAACGTGCCTGCGCCGCCATCCGCCGGCAACTCGCGCACGGGCATCTCCACGCCGAGCAGGTCGCGGAGGGTGTTCTTATATTCGCGCCGATTCAGGCGGCGCATGGTGATGTTGCCCTGCACATCGCCGAGCGACTTGCGGGCGACCACCAATGTGCTGGCAAGCGCATCGAGGAAGTCCGCCTTCGCGGCCCGCCCGGGCTGCTTGGCGTCCTCCGGCGGCATCTCGCCGGAGTTGAGTTGGTTGAGAATTTTCTGCCAGCGGTCCGCCCGCTCGACAGAATCCAGCGCGAAGGAAACCTCATCCAACCGCAGCTTGCCCTTGGGCTTCTGCTCGTTGTGACACTCGATGCAATAGTCCCGGAGAAACGCGCGGTGCTTCTCGTCGAGGCGTGCGTGCGGAGCATCGGCAGCCCGCGCTAGCAGCCAAGGGACGAGCAGCAGCCCGGCCAGCAGTGAATGGCTCTTCATGGGTGGGAGCGGATGTTCACGCGACCAACGGCTTCGCCACGCCCGTGCTGTCGCCGTGGCGTTCGGCTGGGATGCCGAGGCCATGGAGCATCGTGAGCCACACATTGCACAGCGGGGTGTCCTTCGGCAGCACGAAGTGGTAGCCGAGCTTCAGATTTGCGCCCCCGCCCGCGAGCAAGGTCGGGCAGTTGTCGAGATAGTGGATCGTGCGGATGTTGCTGCCGTAAGCGAGGGCAAGGTGCTCGAAGAGGCTCGTGCCATCGGCCTCCTTGGTGGCCTTGAGCTTGTCAATGAACCCGGCGAGCAACTCGCTTTGCGTCTCGTCACGCTTCTGCGAGGCCAACATGCGATCCCCAGGCGAATAGTGGCTCATGTCGTGCGGCGCGACCTTCGTGCCGAGGCTCTGGAGCAACGTGCCGACCGGCTGGCGATAGGTCAGCACGCGCGTGCTATCGGTCTGGAGCGCGGCGACGATGAGGTCATACATCACCTTGATTTCCTCCCGGCCCGCGAGGCCCGGCTTCGGCTCGGCGACCGGTGGTTTGGACTTCGGCACGTTGAGCCACTGCTCGTCCTTGCCGAGGCGCACCTCGATGTCGCGGATGCTTTGGAAGTATTCGTCGAGCTTGTCGGTGTCGGTCTTCGTGAGGCCGCGCTGCACGCGCCGGGCATCCTCCAGCACGGCATCAAGCACGCTGCGCTTCTGCGCGAGCATTGCCTGGCGCTCGGTGAGCGGAGTCGAGTCGTTGGAGAAGAGCCGGTGAAACGCTGCGACAGGATTCTCCAGTCCCGCAACAGGTTTTCCGCGCGCGTCCCAAGCCAGCGACAATCCCGGTCCGTGGCCGGAATTTTGCGCGTCGGGAGTGTTGAGCTGGAGGGAGGCAAACCGCGTGTCCCGGCCCAAATGCGCCGCCGCGACCTGGTCCGCGCTGATGCTGTTGTGAAAGCTCTGCCCCGGCTCGGCATAACGATTCGCCCCCGTGAGCCAAAACGTGCTGCCCCAGTGCGCTTCATTGGCAAACTTGTTGGAGCAACCCTGCACCACTGTGATGTCCTTTTGATGCCGCGCGAGTGGCTTCAAACCCTCCGACAGCTCCCACGCCGCGCCCGTCTTCTTCACATCCGGAAACCACGTCTCATTCGTCACGCCCCAGCCGAAGCCGAGGAAGACCAGGCGTTTCGGCGGTGCGGCGGTTTTGGTTGCCGCAAAGGCTTTGAAGCCAATGGACTCCAGCGCGGGAAGGGTGAGCAACGCAGACGTGCTGCGGAGGAAATGACGGCGGGTGCGGTGGGTTTTCATGGGGCTGTTCGTTGAATGAGGTTTGCTGCCTAAACTGTGCTGTCATCGCAGGGTGACACGGACGGGTAATAGCGGCCTCGGTCATCGGGCCGGGCTGGCGGCGCTGCTTTTCGGCGCGCGGTTGACCTCGTTATGGAAAGCCTTGCGCACATCGCCGCTGCCAGTGACGAGGACGTTCTGCACCATGAACACCGTCACCAACTGGCGCTCGGGGTCTATGAAGCCGTGCGTCGCAAAGGCACCGCCATGGCCGAAGGAGTGCTTGGAGAAGCCGGGAATAGCTGGCTTCTCGCCATTGCCGGTCTGCCAGCCGAGGCCGTAGTTGAGGGTTTTGCCGCCGGCCTGGTGCGGGCGTGACATCTCGGCGATGGCCTTCGGGGACACGATGCGTTTGCTGTCGTGCGTGCCGCCGTTGAGAATCATCTGGTAGAACTTCGCCATGTCCAACGCGGTGGAAAACAACCCGCCAGACGGCTCGGTCATGCGGCGCACGGCGGGGTCCGAGGTGACGAAGGTGTTGTAGGCGAGTTCGAGGCCGCCGCCCTCATCGGCAGTCTTGTAGGTGCGGGCGATGCGGGCACGGAGCTTCGCGTCGGGATGAAAGGTCGTGTCCTTCATGCCGAGCGGACCGAGCAGGCGCTCCTGCATGAAAACCTCGAAGGACTTGCCCGACACAATCTCCGCAATGCGCCCCGCGACGGTGATGCCGAATCCGTATTCGTAGGCCGAGCCGGGCTCGAACGCGAGCGGAGCACGGAGCAGTTCGGTGGTGTAGCTCTTGAGGGATTGCGCGCCGTCCGTGGCCTTGCGCGGGGGGAAGGCGATGCCGGCCGTGTGCGACATCAAATCACGCAACGTGATGGGCCGCGCGGGCGGCTGGCCGTTGGCGAGCTTAACCTTGTCCAGTTCAGGCAGCCACTTTGACGCCGGCTCATCCAGCGAGAGTTTGCCCTCGTCCACGAGCGTCATGATGGCAGTGACGGCGAGCGACTTGGTCATCGAGGCAATCCAGAACACGGCGTCCGTCTTCATCGGCAGCCTCTGTTCGCGGTCCGCGAAGCCCGTGGCGGCGTGGTGAATGACCTTGCCGTCCTGCATCACCAGCGTGACCACTCCGGCGGCGTGATGCGCGGCAATTTCCTTCGTGAGCGCAGCCTCGATGGCCGGGGGGAGGGGCGCAGCGGCGGGCGCGGCCAGCGTCATGGCCAGCAAGAGGGCGGGGAGCAGGCAGAGATGTTTCATGGGGGGAGAATCGTGAAGAGGAGCAAGGTTGGCGAGCGGGACTTCAAGGAGCGGGCTTCAGGCTGGCGCGAACGACGGGAAGCAGGAGTTCGGCGAGCACCCGATGGCCTTCGGGGTTGGGATGGCACTGGTCGGTGGTCCAAGCGCCGATGTCGGTGCCCTTCCCCTCGGCAGCGGACCAGTGCTGGTAATGGTCCACGAGCGGAACGCGCTGCTCCGCAGCCACGGCGCGGCAGGCGGCAACATACTGCTCCAGCCGCACGTTCGGATGTTCACCCACGCCGTTGAGCTTTGCGGTTTTGCCCCAGCGCGGGGCGGTCATCAGGATCGGCGTGATGCCGGCGGCGCGGAGCTCGGTCACGAGCCGGCCGAGGTTCGCGCGATACTCATCCACGGTGATGCGCGAGGCGGACCTGCCCTGGTCCACGTAGCTGTCGTTGGTGCCATACATGATGGTGACAACGCTGGATCTCAGAGCGAGGACGTCCTTGGCCAGCCGCTTCAGTGCCTGATCCGTGCGCTCGCCGCCGATGCCGACGTTCAGCACAGAGGCCTCCACGCCCCCAGCGCGCAAGGCCGCTTCCAGCCGCGCGGCGAAGGTTTCCTCAGCCTTCACGCCGGGACGGACGCCCTTCGTGATGGAGTCACCGAGCGTGACGATGCGAAGTTTGCCCGCGGCGGGTGCGGAAATGGACGCGCGGGCGAGCTGGTTTGGCTTTGACCAAAGAATGCGGGCCACGAAGGTCGCGCCCTCCGCACCGCGCTGCTTCGAGTCCTTCATGAACATCCCCTCGGACACCGTCACCCAGGACTCGTCCGCGTCGAACGCGTTGGAGCCGAAGTTCCCCAACTCTGCGCCGCGCTCGGGGACGACGACCTTCTCGGTGCGGCGCAGCACCCGCAGCGTCGCCGGGTCCACCTGAGCCAAGAAGAGCGGCGCGCGGTGGCGAATGATGTGGTCGTTGTTCGCGCCGCGCCGAGTGTAGATGAGGAACAGCCCGTCGCTGTGCGCGAGCCAGTGCTGCTGCGTGTTGTAGCTGCCGAGTTCAGCGCCGTCGTCGAAGAGCCAGGGCTTGGGTTCGGCGAAGTTCTGGCCGTCGTCGCTCACGCTCACGTAGCCGCGCAGGTCGTTGCGCAGCGTGAGACAGTAGCGCCCGCCCAACGCGACAAGCGACGGTTCGTAAAGCCCGCGTGCCACCGGCAGCCGCAGCACGTTGCTGTGTCGCTGGTAAGTCAGCTTCGTTCCGTCGAAGCGGCACTCAGCCACCGTGGTGCTGTAGCGGTCCTTCGCGCTCTTGCCGATGTAGAGCGGCACGAGCAGGGAGCCGTCGGGCCGCACCAGCCATTGCGCGCAGGCGTTGCGGGCGAAGTTGAATTCCTCATCTGCCGGCATTTCGAGCACCTGCCAGGGCGACCACTTGCTGGTCTTTGGATCCAGCACGGCATAGACGGTCTGGTGGGCGCGCTTCACGTCGTCGAGTTGTTTGCCCTTCTCGCTGTAGCGGACCTGGCAGCCGATGGCGAGCAGGCGGCCCGTCGGCGCGTGCCAGCCGGGCGTCACGTCCGCCACGCTGATGGTCACGCCGTCGGGCTGCTGCTTCCAATCCAGCTCGGGCGGCAGCACCGGGCCGGTCCATGGCGCGGAGGATGTCGCGCGGGTCATCACATGCAGGCCGGAGTAGTAGTCCGAGACCTTGAGGTGCTTCTGGATGGTCATCACTGCGGCGGGCGCGGCTGGGTCGGTGCCGGGGATGGCGGCGGCGCGCGGGTGGAACCAAAGGAACTTGCCGTCGTCGTGCTTGAGCACAGTCTCCAGCTTCACGGTGAAGTCCAGTGCTTCAGCGGCGCGGGCCGTCAAGGCGAGCAGTGCGAGGAGCAGTATGGGCAGGCGATTCATGGTGGTCTGGCGGCTAAGCACCCAGCGTCCAGCGGGCCTGGCGCAGGACGGCCTGGGTTCGGTCCTTCAACTTCTCATACCAGACGGTGAGCAACGAACCATCGTCGAGCTGCACGGTGCTGGGATAACCGAGATCACCAGCGGTGCCGTCAGCGGAAATGAGCATCGGCTCGCTCCAGGTCTTGCCGTGGTCGGCGCTGACGCGGGCCTGGTTGCCAAGCGGGGCGCGGCGGTGGCCGTAGCTCATGACTAGCCGGCCATCGCGCAGGCGCAGCAGATGCGAAGGCAGGCCCCAGACACCAATGGAATGCGGTTCACTCCACGTCTTTCCTCCGTCCTTGGACTCGGTCTGCAACGTCTCGCCCGCATTCACCTTGTTGTGGTTGCGGATGTGGACGAGCAGCGTGCCGTTGGCGCACTCGACGACGTGCAACTCGTGGTAGTCCTTGGCGACATCGCCCTTGCGCGTGGGAATTTCCGCGAGCCAGCGCCAGTTCTGCCCGTCGTCATCCGACACGCAAACGCCGACACGTTTGTCGCCGGTCCAAAGCTCCTTGCCCGCGTAGAACTGCCGCCCATCCCGGAGCTGGATGGGGCCATGCGGGCTGTTCACCGTGCAACCATAGCGCGGGGACCACGTCACCCCGCCGTCGGTCGAGCGAAGCATCCATTGGCCAAGTTCCTTCTGCTGCGCTTCGGGGCTGAGGCGACGATGCGCGGCCTGCCAGCGGGCAAGCTTCTCGGCAGGCCATTTGCCGGACTTCTCCGCCTGCTCCAGCACCGGCACGTAAGCGAGCGAATTGAAGGTCGAGACGAGCAGCGAACCTTTCGCCGTTTCCAGCACGCCGGCATCGCGATCATCAATCGCGCAGTCGAGCAGCACGCGCGGCCAGGTCCAGGTCGCGCCGTTGTCGCGGGAGGTCATGGCGACTACCTGACCGAAGGGGCATACGTGCGCCTCGCGCCCGCCGGACCAGACCAGCCACAGCTCGCCATTGCTCCGGCGCGCGACCGTGGGCCACCCGTGGTAATACTCCGGCTGGTGTGAAATGACCTTGGTGTCGAGCAGCTTGAAGTCCGGCGCGGCGGCCTGCGCCGGGCGAAGGGCGAACGACGCGCCTGCGGCGGCGAGCAGGGAGCCATGCAGGAAACGACGACGGGCAAGGGTGGGAGAGTGGTTGGACTTCATGCGGAGGTGATATGCGTGAGACTTGAGTGAATGTTCCAACCCGTCAGCGCGGCGACCACGCCATGCCGTCGAGCGTGGACCCGGCGGCCGTGAGCTTGCCGCGATTGGAGATGGTGATTCCGCGCAGCCGGGAGTTGGTGAAGGTCGCCTCGTTGTGTTCCGCGATGCGCAGCGGCCGGGGCGTCTTGTCGCCGCTGGAAATCTCCGTGTTGGTCACAGCGCACTTGCCGAGGCCCGGCTCCTTGGTCTTGGGATTGCCGCCGGACGAGAGCGAGAACGCGACCTTGCCCGAGGCGATGATGCGACAGTCGTCCAGCCGGTGGTCGCCGCCGGAGAAGAGCACTTCCACGCTCACGCTGTCGCGGAACTCGCAGCGCGTGTAGTAGGAATCGCACAGGTTCACGTCGGCGACGGCGTTGTCGTTTCCCCAAAACTTCCCATCCGTCACCCAGACTTGGCAGGTGTCATGCGCGCTGAAACCTTCGTCGAAGTTTTCGTAACCGGTGATGTTGAAACAGCGCAGTTCGCGGCAGTCACCGTGGATGTTGAAGCCGTCGTTGAGCGCGTGACGGGCGTTCAGGTTGCGGACGGTGATCTGGCGATTGGTTCCTCCCGTGGCCAGACCGGCATCGCGCACACTCCATTCGAGGCCCGCCGTGGAGCCGCGCACGTAGAGCCAGCCGGTCTTTTCGTCCGGTTGCAACACCCACGCAAACTCGCCGTCGCGCAGCGCCTCGGGCGCGGGAAAGGCGACGTTCACTGACGGGCTGCGGCCCATGCGGTTCGCCTTGCCGTCGCGGATGAGCAGGTGGCGGTCAAAGCGCGTGCGCGGCAACGACCGGCGATGCAGGCCGGGCGCGACCGTTTCCCAGCCGTCCGCCGGCAGCGGGTCGGCCCCGGTGAGCGTCACGCCGTGACCTTCGATGGTCAGGTTGGTTTTACCTGCCAGCATGATCATCTGGCGATACACCGCGCCTTCGGGCAGCAGATGGATGGTGTCGCCCGGCTTGGCGCGGCTGATGGCGAGCTGGGCGGTCTTGAACGGCGTGGCCTTCGCCCCGGCGTTGGTGTCGGTGCCGGACACGGGGTTGACGAACCACTCCGCCGCCGGCAGGGACTCTACCGAGAGGAGTCCAGCCAAGGCGACGGCGGCGACCAAACGCGCCTGCGAATTGAAGGCGGGATTGCCACCATGGAACAGAAAGCGTTGCCCTTCGGCTGGGTTCATTGCCGCCGAGCTTCGTTGGGCAAGCGTCGCTGTCAAGCGAGCGTGATGGCAAAGTGGGGCCAAGCCATTGCGCTTGAACGCCCAACCCGATGGACCTCCAATGCGGGCATGAAACACATCTCGATGGGCTGGCTGCTGGGCATTCTCACCCTTGGCTGGAGCGCGTCTGCCACTGATGTTCGCGAGTCCGGCGCGAAGGGTGACGGCGTGTCAGACGACACAGCGGTCATTCAGCGGGCAGTGAACGCGGGCGGTGCCGTGCGATTCGCCAAAGGCACTTACCGCCTCACGAAGACCGTGCTCGTGGAACTGGACAAGACCGGCTTCGTCTCGCTCGTTGGCGATGGCACGGCGCGCGTGGTGATGGCGGGGGCGGGGCCGGCGTTCAAGTTCCTCGGCACGCACGGCGGCACGGCGGACCCAGACCAGTTCAAGCCCAACGTCTGGGAACGCCAGCGGATGCCGGTGGTGGATTCGCTCGCCATCGAGGGCGCGCACGCGGAGGCCGACGGCATCGAGGCCGAGGGCACGATGCAAATCACCATCACGCGCTCCCACTTCCGCTCGCTGCGCCACGGCATCCACCTCGCGGTGCGCAATCGCAACGTGCTCATCAGCGACTGCCACATCTACCACTGCACGGGCATCGGCGTGTTCTACGACAACGTGAACCTGCATCAGTCCAACATCACCGGCAGCCACATCAGCTACTGCGCGGGCGGCGGCATCGTCGGGCGCGGCGGCAACGTGCGGAACATCCACATCGCCAACTGCGACATCGAGAGCAACATGACCAAGGATGCCCCGCCCACCGCGAACATCCTCCTCGACTCGGCCGGCGGCTCCATCGGCGAGGTCGCCATCACCGGCTGCACCATCCAGCACAACAGCGTCGGCCCCGACTCGGCGAACATCCGCATCCTCGGGCAGGGCGACGATGCGGCCTTGGCACGGCGGATTGGCTCAGCGAAGACGCAGGAAGGCCACGTCACCATCACGGGCAATGTCCTGAGCGACGTGCAGGTGAACGTCCACTTGAAGAACGCGCGCGGCGTGACGCTGACGGGCAACACGTTCTGGATGGGCTACGAACACGACCTGCTCGTGGAAGATTCGAGCAACATTGTCATCGGCCCGAACGCGTTCGACCGCAACCCCCGCTACAACTACGGCACGAGCACGAACGTGAACGGCGGCCTGGTCTTCCGCAGTTCGCGCGACTGCACGCTCACCGGCCTGCACATCAACGGCGTGTGGCGCAAGCCCGCCGCCGTGCTGCTGGAGAAGTGCGACCGCTTCCACCTTGCCAACGCCACCATCCTCGACTCTGACGGCGTGGGCCTGCTGCTGCGGGACACGACGAACACGCGTGTCTCCGGCTGCGTGATTCGCGATGACCGCGCGGAGCGGAAGGCCACGCGCTCGCTCCAAGTCATCGGCGGAAAGGGAAACTGGGTGCTGCAAAACCTGCTGGCAAACGGGCAGGAAGTCTCCGCCGGCGCTGCGAAGCTGGAGGGGAATTCCGACGGAAAATAACCGTGCCGGCGACTTGCAGTCGCCGAGTTGCAGGTGGATTGCACGGACCCCGCTTGAACTGCTGCTGCCCCAGGACGGCGACTACAAGTTGCCGGCACGGTCACTGCGCCTGCTTCTTATTCTTCGCTTTGGCCTTGTCGGCCTTCGCTCCCGGTTGGTCGAAGTTTGCGGGGCGGGCGTCTTTGAACTGGTCGAGCGCGCCTTGCAGCAGTTTCGCGGCGGCGGCGGCTTCGCCAGTCAGCGCGGCGACTTGGAGCGGTTGCTTCTCCTCGATGTCTTTGCCGAGGTCAAAGAAGTTGCCGTTGCGGTAGAGCTTGAAGCGGTGGTTGAAGGCGAGTTCGCGCACGGTCATGTCCGCGCCCTGGCGCGGGGAATACCACGAGTAAACCCACTCGCGCGGCTGGCCTTTTTCACCACGCAACTGCGGGAGGAAGCTGCGGCCATCGAGCTTGAGATTGCCCGGCGCTTTTGTTCCAGCGGCATCCAGCAAGGTCGGCAGGAAGTCCGTGCTGTCCACGAGGTCGGTGTGGACTTTCCCGGCACCGACTTTTCCGGACCAGTTCACGATGAGCGGGACGTGCATGCCGAACTCGGTCGTCGTGCCTTTGCCACCGATGACCACCTTGTCGCCCATCATTGAGCGCGTGCCTTGCCCCGTGCCGTTGTCGCCGACGAAGAGGATGAGCGTGTTGTCGCGCAGACCGAGCGAGTCGAGCCGCGCGACGAGCTTGCCGATGAGTTTGTCCATGTATTCCACCATGTCGCCGAAGTGCTTGGGGTCACGGTTCACCTGCTCGCCCTGCGCCTTCGGGTTCCAATCCTTGCTGTCGGGCGTGGGCTGGTAGGGGTCGTGCGTGAGCATCATCGGGTAGTAGAGGAAGAAGGGCTTGTCCTTCTGCCGCGTCACGAAATCGAGGGCGTAGTCGTTGACGAGGTCGGGACCATATTCGCCGATGGAGTAGTCCTTCTCGACGCCGTTGATTTCAAGACCTGGGTTGGCGTAGCGCGGCGGACGGCGCGTGTGTTGCCAGAGGCAGACAACAGCTACTTGAACCGGGTGATGGACCGCCGCACGGGCAACCCCATCAGCCTGTCCATCGTTTATCTCGCCGTGACGCGGCGGCTGCGCCTGCCGGTGACGGGCATCGGCATGCCGGGGCACTTCATCTGCCGGT
>JBJTAU010000507.1:0-11327 GCA_046090965.1 Limisphaerales bacterium
TATTTGCGGATGGCGGCGATGGTGCCTGCGCCCTGGCAGCCGGGGCCACGCCCAATCGTGTCCGCGCAGTCGCGGACGTCGCGCATGTGGTCCTGGTGCATGTCGAGGAACCAACGCGGGTGCTCCTCGTCGCGCAGCAGCGAGTTGAGGCCGGAGCCGGCGCTCATGTCGGCGAAGCAGTTCGGGTAGTCGCCGAGATACTGGCTGGTGAGGCCGCCTTTGGCAACGAGGCCGGTGGGGTAGAGGTTCTTGCCGTCGTAGTTCGCGTCGATGCTCGCCCAGGTGGTTTGCGCGTGCATGATGAAGATGGTCTTGGGGAACTTCTTCAGCATGTCAGGTAGGCGCTTGAAGCCGGAATTGTAGGTGCCCTCCTGCAAATGTAGGCGGATCGGCACGCCATAGTCGGCGGCCAAGGCATACAGGGTCTGCGAATGCTCGGAGTCGCACTGCACGCCAAACTTCTGCTCCGCGATGATCTTCGCGCCGAGCTTGAGATACTTTTCGATCTCGCCCTTCGCCTCGGGCAGGTCCGTCACCTCGTTCGCGCCGAAAAGGAATTCGCCGGGATGCACCTTGGCGAATTCCACCACGGCTTCGTTGCCGGTGCAGTTGGCGGCGAGGCCGTTCGAGCGTCCACCGTGGGTGGCTGGTCGGACGGTTGGCCGGCCGGCGGGCAGGAGAATGCTGGTCGTCACCCCCATCGCGCGCTGGTGCGCGAGCATCTGCTCGTCGCTGCGCCCGTGGTAATGCGTGTGCTGATGAATGTCGATGATCGGCTCCGGTGGCGGGTTCGGGGTGGAACTCTCCGCCGCGCCGAGGCTGGCACAAGCGCCGCACCATGCCGCGCCGGCGGTGAGAAACTCACGGCGAGAGAACGGAGCAGGGGAAGGAGAAGGTGAATGCGTGGCCATGTGATGAATGCAGTTGAGACTGGCGCGCGCCGTCCGGCAATTCAATCCCGTGTTCGGCTAACCGCCATCGAGCCAAGGGCACTATGAATTCCCTTCCCACCTGAAGCGGGGAGCGTGATTTTCCAAGCGAGCATCGGACTGCGCACAGCAGCACTACCCTGACCAACGAGGCAGGAGAAGCTAACCCAAAGTCTGGAGACAAGGGCCGACCTGCCAACGTGAAGATGCCCGCAGGTCACGCTTGCTGCGACCTCGTGATTGACACCCGGGCGGCGAGTTGTTTCCGTTCGCGCGCCAAACATGAGCAAACTGAAGTTCAAGGTCGTTCCCGGCGCGGTCGTCGCGCCCAAGGGGTTCCTCGCCAGCGGAGTTTTCTGCGACATCAAGCGTCTCGGCACGGGCAAGGGCTCGAACAAGGGCCAGAAGCGCGACCTCGCGCTGCTCGTCTCCGAGGCGCCCGCGACGGTGGCGGGGATGTTCACTACGAATCAGATTTGTGCCGCGCCGGTGAAGGTCTGCGCCGAGCGAGTGAAAGCCGGCGTGGCTCAAGCAATCGTCATCAACTCCGGCAACGCCAACGCCTGCACCGGCAAGCAGGGCATGAAGGACGCGCGGGCAATGACGGCGCTCACGGCCAAGCAACTGCACATGAACGAGGCGAGCGTCTTCGTCGCCAGCACCGGGCGCATCGGCGTCACGATGCCGATGGATAATGTCCGCGCCGGCATCATCGCCGCCGAGCGCTTGCTGAACCGCGAGCTCGCCAGCGCGGACCACGCCGCCGAGGCCATCATGACCAGCGACACGCGGCCCAAGCAGATCGCCATCGAGTTCATGCTGGGCGGCAAGACCGTCCGCATCGGCGGCATGTGCAAGGGCGCTGGGATGATCCAGCCCGGCATGAGTGCGACCGGCGCGCGTCCCGCTGCGTTGCCGCAGGGCCTGCACGCCACGATGCTGTGCTTCATCACCACCGACGCGGCGATTGAAGCCAAGGCGTTGCAAGCCTGCCTGCGCGAGGCTGTCGCCCACAGCTTCAACCGCATCACCGTGGACGGCGACATGAGCACGAATGACACGGTGCTCGTGCTGGCGAATGGCTTGGCGGGAAACGAGGAAGCCAGAAGCCAGCAGTCAGAAGTCAGAATTTTCCAAGCCGCTCTCCAGCACGTCTGTCTCGAACTCGCCAAGATGATCGTGCGTGACGGCGAGGGGGTGCACCGCGTGGTGACCGTGCGCGTGGAGGGCGCGAAGACGAGTCAGGACGCCGATGCCGCTGCGCGCGCCGTGGCCAACAGCGCGCTGGTGAAGACAAGTTGGCACGGCGGCGACCCGAACTGGGGTCGCATCATTGATGCGCTCGGCTACAGCGCCGCGACCGTCCTCGAGGACCGCGTGGACATCGGCTACAGCGCGCCGGGCAGCCGGAAAATTCTCTGGAGCCTCAAACGCGGCCAGCCGACGAAGGCTACGTTCAAGGAACTCTGCGCCGCCGCCGCGCCGAAGGAGTTCGACCTCCACATCCGCCTGAACCTCGGCAAGGCCAGCGCCCTCATGTATGCCGCCGACCTGACCGAGCACTACGTGGACTTCAACAAGGGCGACGTGACGGACCCGACGACGCTGGGAGGCTGAATTCTTGAGCCACAGATGAAACACGGATTGAACACAGAGTCGCAAAATCTGTGTTTCATCTGTATTCAATCTGTGGCTAAACCAAACGGCACATGCAGGACTTGATTGCCAAAGCCGCGACGCTGCTCGAAGCGTTGCCTTACATCCAGAAGTTCAGCCACGCCACGTTCGTCGTGAAATACGGCGGCAGCTTCATGGATTCGCCTGATCCCGCCGTCCGCAACGGTGTGGCGCGCGATGTCGTGTTTCTTGAAGCGGTGGAGATCAATCCCGTGGTCGTCCACGGCGGCGGCAAGGCCATCACGCGCGCGATGGATGCCGCTGGGCTGAAGGCGAACTTCATCCAAGGCATGCGCGTGACGGACGAGGCGACGGTCGGCGTGGTGGACCAAGTGCTCTCGCGCGAGATCAACCCGGAGATCGTCCGCACCATCGAGTCGCTCGGGGGCAAGGCGCAGGGCTTCGCCGGCACGGACATTTTCACCTGCCGCAAGCTGTGGCTCGATGACAAGGACAAGCCGGGCAGCAAGATTGACATCGGTTACGTGGGCGAGGTCGTGGGCGTGAACATCGCGCCGTTGCTGGAGTGCATTGCGCACGGCATCACGCCGGTCATCAGCCCCACGGCGCGCGGCGAGGACGGGAAGATTTACAACTGCAACGCCGACGTGGCCGCAGCGCAGGCCGCCATCGCGCTCAAGGCCCGCCGCCTCGTCTTCATGTCCGACGTGCCCGGCCTCATGCGCGACCCCAAAGAGCCGGCGACGCTCATCACGCACTTGCCGATCGGTGAGGTGCCAGCATTGAAGGCCAGCGGCGTGGTGGACAAGGGCATGATTCCCAAGGTGGACAGTGCGGTCGCGGCCATCCAGTCCGGCGTGGAGAAGGTGCAGTTCGTGGATGGCCGGCAGCAGCATTCCGTCCTGCTGGAGATTTTCACCGACGAAGGCGTGGGGACGGAAGTGGTGGCCTAGCCGGCCTTGCCGCAAGCTTTCTTCGCGCCTCAAATCCCCAGGTTCGAGAGCGTCGTGCAGATGCGGTTCACGAGGGCGACGAGCTGCGGATGGGACTTCTCGAATCCGCTCACGGACGCGGAAAGGCCGTCGATGGAGTGCTTAACCAGCGCTGGATTGGGGGCCGCGCGGGTGGCTTCGTGGGCGGAAACCTGCGTGAAGCCGGCGATGCTTTGGGCTTCCTCGCTGTGGGTCTTGGAGAGTTCCGCGACCTCGGATTTGAGGGTGCCCAGCAGCTTGAGCAATTCGGTCTTCGAGTCGTCCTTCACGCCGGATTGCCCGATGCGCGCCTCGATCTTGGAGATGGTGTCTTGAATCATGGCCGGTGCGTCGTCGCGGTCTTAGGATAAACCGGCCGTCGGAAATCAAAGCCGGGAATTGGCGGCGAGCCAACCGGCGTTGCAGTCCTTCACCTGGGCGTTTGTCCCTGTGCGCTGAGTCGGACAGTCCTCATCCGGAACGCGCGGGCCGAAGAATTTTCCCTACTGAAACCTTGCCGACGCCGGGCCGTGTCTTGAAAGTCGTCGCATGAAATCCGCCTTGCTCCTGCTGGCACTCACCGCACAGTTCGCCCTCGCCGCCACGCGCACGCCCAACATCGTCTTCATCATGGCCGACGACCTCGGCTACACGGATGTCGGCTGCTTCGGCAGCAAGTATTACGAGACGCCGAACATTGACCGGCTCGCGACGCAGGGCATGAAGCTCCTGAGCCACCATCATTGCCAGAATTGCACGCCCACGCGCGCGGCCCTCATGAGCGGTCAATACGGCGCGCGCACCGGGGTTTACACGGTGGGTGGCATCGATCGCTTCGACTGGGGCACGCGCCCGCTGCGCCCGGTGGAGAACGTCACCAACCTCCCGCTGGACCGCGACATCATCGCCAATCAACTCAAGGCCGACGGCTACGCGACTGGCATGTTCTGCAAGTGGCACCTCGGGCAGAAGGGCGAATATCAGCCGGGCCGGCGCGGCTTCGATGAAGCGATCGTGAGCATGGGGTTGCACTTCAACTTCGAGACCACGCCCAAGGTGGATTATCCGAAAGGCACCTACCTCGCCGACTTCCTCACGGACAAGGCCGGGGACTTCATCACCCGGCACAAGGACCAGCCCTTCTTCCTCTACCTCCCGCACTTCGGCGTCCACTCGCCGCATCAGGCGAAGGAAAATCTCATCGCGCATTTCAAACCCAAGCCGCCCGTCGGCGGTCACAACAGCCCGGTCTATGCCGCCATGATTGCCAGCGTGGACGAGAGCGTGGGCCGCGTGATGAAAACGCTCGACGACCTCAAGCTCGCCGAGCACACCGTGCTCATCGTCACCAGCGACAATGGCGCGGTCGGTGGCTACAACCGCCCCGACGGCCTCATCCGCGAGCCCGGCGCAGCCGCGAAAGGCAAGAAGGCGAAGGGGGCCGACGAGGACGGCGGCGGCATTACCGACAACGCCCCGCTCCGCAGCGGCAAGGGCAGCCTTTACGAAGGTGGCACGCGCGAGCCGTTCATTGTGCGCTGGCCCGGCGTGACCAAACCCGGCTCCACCTGCGACGTGCCGACCATCCACGTGGACATCTTCCCGACCTTCCTCGAACTCACTGGCGCGCCGAAACCCCGGCAGGTGCTCGACGGCGAGAGCTTGGTGAAACTCTTCCGCGACCCCGCCGCGAAGCTCCAGCGCGACGCCATCTTCCAGCACTTCCCCGGCTACCTCGGCTCCGGCCCGGGCCTTTGGCGCACCACGCCCGTGAGTCTCATCCAGGCCGGCGACTGGAAGCTCAGGGAGTATCTCGAGGACGGAAAGCTGGAGCTCTACAACCTGCGCGACGATGTTGGAGAAGCAAAAAACCTCGCCAAGGAAATGCCTGACAAGGCGAAGGAACTCCACGCCCGCCTGGTGGCGTGGCGGACCGAGGTGAAAGCCCCGATGCCCACGCCGAACACACCTGACTCGGCCCCCACCGCGCCATCGGAGAAGAAGGGCAAGGGCAAGAAGAAGGCGGCGCCGGATGTCAAGTAGTGGGGAGGGCCGGCGGAGCGCCGGAGGCTACACGCCGGAGCCGCTTCCCCAATTGCACCTCATCGTTCCGGGTGGTAAGCCGGACCGCCGGCGCAAATTCGGCCATGTGTTGCACAATTGGCGGGTGGTGAATACGAGTGGTTTGAGTAGGGTGCCAGCAACTCGGGAAGCTCATCTTCATCCGGCATGAACCTTTCACTCATCGGCACGTCCGGCGCAGGCAAGTGCACGCACGCAGGAGCCTTGGTCAAGGAGTTGTGGCTCGAGCACGTCGCCACCGGGGATTTGTTCCGGCAAAATCTTGAAGACCAGACCACGCTGGGCCTGCTCGCGCGGCGTTACATGGACCGGGGCGAGCTGGTGCCGGACGAGATCGTGGATGCGATGGTGGAGGATTGGGTGCGCAAGAGCGACCCGGCGGGGGACATCCTCTTCGATGGCTTCCCGCGCAGCGAGTATCAGGCCCGGTTCCTCGACGATCTGCTCATCGGGCTGGGAAGCCGGCTCGATGCGGTGGTGCTGCTGAATCTCTCCGAGGACCAGATGCTCGCCGGTGCGGGCTTGGCCGCTGCTGCAGTTCTGCCGACTTTGCACGACATGCCGCTGTTCGTCGCGCTCATGTCGCCGGACGCCTTTGTGCGCCTCGGCGAAATCATCACCGAGCGATCCGCGCGCGTGGGCGAAATCATCTTCCGCAAGGGAGACGCGGGCAGCGAGTTGTTCATCGTCCGTCGGGGCAACGTGAGCGTGAACCTCCCGCTCGACGCTGGGCACTGCTACCACTTGACCACGTTCACCGACGGCCACTGCTTCGGCGACATGGCCTTCCTCGATGAGCAGCCGCGCTCGGCAGACGCCGTGGCCGTGACTGACACCGAGTTGTTCGTCCTGTCGCGCGCGCGCTTCGAGACGCTGGCCCGGACGCAGCCCGCACTGGCCGTGGAAATCCTGCGCTGCCTCTGCCACGAGCTGGCCGTGCGCCTCCGCTACTCGAACAGCGAGCTGCGCGCGCTGCATGAATCGTGAACGGTCCTGCTTCAAGGTGCTTTCCCTCCGGCGTTGCTTCACTCATGCTGCCGCCATGCACCGCTTGCTCCTGCTTCCCTTGCTCGCCGCACTTCTCGCTGGCTGTCAGTCGTTCCCGATGGGTTTGAGTGAAGCGCAATGGAACGCGCTCTCGCCCGAGCAGCAGGCGGACTACACCCGACAGCAGGCCCAACTCGACGCGCGCCGCCGCGCGGAGCAGGAGGTCGCCGAGCAACGACGCAAATCCGAAGAGGTAGCCCGCGCCGCCGAGGACCGTCAGCGGGTTCAATTCGCTTATGCCCGTGCCCGCTAGGGCGTGATCGTCACTGTGACGATCCATGGCGTCTTGGTGGCGATTGACGGCAAGCACCGGCCTTACGAGCCGGTGCGCTTCGACCTCGTGCGCGGCGAGCGCAAGGAGGTTGAGTTCGTGCAGCAGGGCCGCTCCTCCGCGCGACAGAAAGTGGATGTGCGCCTCAGCGAGGACGGGAACACCTTCTACTTCGATGAGTCCGCCCGCGACCGCATCACCCTCCTCAGCACCGGTTGGGAGCTGGGCAAGACCCGCGGGCCGCTGGACATCCGGGACGGCAACAGCCGCTCGGTGGCCAGCGCCATCACGGTGCAACTCAAGTTCAAAGAACTGCCCCGTCGGCGTTGAATGGCCTGCCGCATGGCCCGTCAGTTCCTCTAGTTATGACCAATCGCTCCGCCCCCTTCTGCGATGGCTTTGCCCGCCGGGATTTTCTCCGCATCGGTGCAGCGGGCGTGCTCGGCACGCAATTCTCGCTGCCCCAGTTGCTGGCCGCCCCCGCCGCCAAGGACAAGTCGCTGATCTACATTTTCCTCAAAGGCGGCCTGAGCACGATTGACACCTTCGACATGAAGCCCAATGCGCCTGTCGAGGTGCGCGGGGACTTCAAGGAGATTTCCACCAACCTCCCTGGCGTCCATGTCTGCGAACACCTGCCGCGCGTGGCCCGCGTGATGGACAAGTTTTCGCAAATCCGTTCCTTCACCCATCGCTCCTCCGACCACGGCCCCGCCGACCACTACATGCTCACGGGCTTCCTCCCGTCGGCAGGCTTCAACGGTGGCCTCAAGCCGAACAACCAGCATCCCGCCTTCGGCTCCGTCCTCGCGCAAAAGCTCGGCCCGCGCGGCTCCGTGCCGCCCTATGTCTGCCTGCCCGGCATGCACCCCAGCGGCAGTTCCGCCTACCTCGGAGCCGCGGCGGTTCCGTTCGTGGTCGAAACCGATCCCAGCGCGCCGAACTTCTCCGTGCCCGACCTCGCGCCGCCGCTGCTCGTGGAGACCAAGCGCCTCGAAGCCCGCCGCGAACTGCTCGCGCAGGTGGATCGCTATCAACAAGCCGCCGAAGCCAAGGCCAACGCCGGCCCGCGTAACGTTGGCGTCTTCAGCCAGCGCGCCTTCGATCTGATGACTTCGCCCGCGGCGAAGCGCGCCTTCGATCTTGCCGCCGAGCCGGATAAGCTCCGCGACGACTACGGCCGCAACACCCTCGGCCAATCCTGCCTGTTCGCCCGCCGCCTTGTAGAAAGCGGCGTGCGCTGCGTGACCATTGACCACTCCAACTGGGACACGCACGACGGCAACTTCAACACGCTCAAGACCGCACTCCTGCCCAAGCTCGACGCCGCCATGGCCACCCTCTTCCGGGACCTCTCCGACCGTGGCATGCTCGACAGCACCCTCGTTCTGATCACGGGCGAGTTCGGCCGCACCCCCAAGATCAACAAGAACGCCGGGCGCGACCACTGGGGTCCGTGCTTCACCGTGCTCATTGGCGGCGGCGGCATCCAAGGCGGCCGCGTCATCGGCGCGAGCGACAAATGGGCTGCGCAACCCGCGCACACGCCCTACGGCCCCGAAGACATGGCAGCGACGCTCTATCAACTCCTCGGCCTCGACCCTCTCGACGAGATGCACACCGCCGAGGGCCGTCCCATCATGATCGCCAACAACGGTCGCGTGATCAAGGAACTGCTGTAGCCGCAGGTCTGCGACCCCTGCATTGTCAGTTCGCCGCACTCGGAGTGCCGCGCCTTCCGGTTCCGCCATCAACGTGGAACTTCCAGACTTGCGCTCCGACTTCGCGCGCAATTAGTGTCCCGCCGCTGATTAGGGACGCCAGTGTAGCTCAGTGGCAGAGCAGCTGTTTCGTAAACAGCAGGTCGTCGGTTCGAACCCGACCACTGGCTCCAGTCCCAGCCGCTTGGGTGGCAGGGAGGTAAGAACCGGCAACAGACGGAAAGAGGTCAGAACGGCGGCGTAAATGGATCGGCAGGCGACCGTTGCGGCGCTCTTGCAGTGGTCATGCTGGCCAGCGGCGGATAGATTCGGAATCCGACGGGATGGAAACGGACATCACCGGAACGGCGAGCCATTGTCAGGATCCGGTTTGCACATGAGGGAATGGCTGCCCACCCGGTTCCTCTCAATTCCCCAGCGGATGCGCTTGGAAGAAATCCCACATTAACCGTGTGGCATCCACGTCCGCCGTAGTCTTCCCGACGATGAAGCCGGCCATCGGCTTGCCGCCCGGCCAGGTGTGTCCGCCTCCCGCCACGGTGTAGAACACGACGTCCGCGTGGTTGGTGCCGCCCGGGTAACGGACCCCGCTGACCGAACCACTGGCCGGGAGCGGCACCGAGTTCGTCTCACAGCCGTTTCGGGCGGCCAGGGCTTGCACCCATTGGGGAAGGTCGGGCAGCGAGAACCCGGAGGTGCCCCATGGCTTGCCGTGATACGGAACGATGCGATCCGCCGTGCCGTGGAAGATCATCGCCGGCACCGGTCGCTTTGGCTGAAACTCCGTCCACGGCAGCACATGCGCCCCGCCGACACTGCCGAAGGCCGCAATGCGCTCCGAGAGTTGGCCAGCCAGCAGGAACGACATGCCGCCGCCGTTGGAGAGTCCGTTGGCGTAGATTCGAGCTTCGTCGAGGTTGTATTGCTGCTTCAGTTGGTCGATCAGGTCGGCGATGAACTGCACGTCCTGTTGCGCAAGTTCGTTGTTGCTGAACCCGCCCCCACAGTGCCAGCGCAAGGGGAAGCGGCTCCCGAAGGGATAGACAGCCAGAAAGCCAGACTCGTCCGCCACCCGGTTCCAGTGGCTCAACCGCATCACATGGGCGGGCCATTCGGCAAAACCGTGGAGGCAGATTACCAGCGCCGTGGGTCGGTTGGGTTGATAGGTCTTTGGCACATGCAGCAGGTAGGCGCGTTTCCGGCCGCCGCTCAACACCTCGCCATTGCTGCGATAGACCTCGCGATACGCCGCGACCGCCAGAAGCCCAGTCACCAACGCCAGCGCTCCGAGAACACGCAGCACCCGCCGCCACCGGCGCTTGGGCGACGGGAGTGGGGGCGGAGTTGTCGTCGCCGTGCTCATGCTGTTGGGCAGGCTCGCAAGAACGGGAGGACTGTCAGTTTCGGATTCTCAATGTCCGACTGGATCACAACGAAGAACGAACCGGCATCAGTATTTCGGAAAGATGGCCGGGGTCGGGAAGCGTTCTTCGAGGTTGGAGCCATCGTTGAGGTATTCCTCTCGTGGCACTTGGACTTGGGGCCAACTGCCGGGGCGGACGCGGACAGTCCGGCCGGGGCGGATGCCTTCGATGATCAGGTCGGTCTCGAAGCGGATTTGAACGCCGCTGCTGCCCAACGGGGCCGCTCCGGGCAACTTCGTGACCTCCAATATGGACCCGCGTGAGCACATGTGCGCGGGGCCGTAGGCCCCGTGGGTGTGCTTCAAGGTGGCCTCGACGGCGTACATCATGGCCGAACTGCCCTTGTTGAAATCGGCGTAGAGGGAGGCGTCCATGCCGCCGAAGAGGGTCGCGGTCACGGTGGCGCGGCCGAACTTGCCATACTCGACAGCGTCGATCCAGGCGGCCATCCAGCGGCTGCGGATGAAGGCCTTGTGCGTTTCGGTCTGGAGGTGGGCGGCGCGATGCATCGAGGCGTCGTCCAGCCAGATGTCCGAGATGTGAAAGCGGGTGAAGATGCCATCGGGCGTGGGCTTCCAGGTAAGTCCGAGCAGGACGGCTTGACCGCCGAGCGACTTCTTCCCCTCGGCGGGCCACGCGCCTTCGGTGATCAAGTCTGCGATTTCGAGGCGTTCGCGACCGCGCCAAACGCGGGTGGCAGCATCGAAGGTCAGCTTTTCCTCGGTCGCTTTGCCGTCGCCGCCTGACTTCGGTTCACGGCTAGCGACGATCATTCCCGCGAGGTTCTTGAGATCCACTTCCTTGAGCTTCCAGACCACTCCCTCGCGCTGGCAGTGGCTGGGCTCGTCTTCGAGGAGGAGGACGTGGTTCTCGGCGGGTGCGATGCCCGCGCCACGGTTGTGGTTTGCGTCCGTTTTCTTGCTGTTGATCGGCAAGACCGGCACTGCGGAGATCTTCGGGTCCGGCGGGAGAAATGCGCGGACGTGCATCACGGTGCCCAGCGGGATGTCCCGCAGATCCGCCGGTGCGCCGTGATAACGGACGATGCCGTAGGGCAGCATCGCGAAGGGGTGCGGATCATTGCGGAAAAACATACCCGACCCCTGCACGCGGATGCTGCCGCGGCGGTTCGCATGGTCCACGAAGACGAGCTCCCCCCGGTAATCGTGCGCCTTCTCCACCGGGGGAAACGTTCCCGGCTCGGGCCGGAACGCCCCGGCCTCCCCCTCCGGCGTCGGCGGGGC